>JBHGAT010000154.1:0-7108 GCA_041946645.1 Candidatus Velamenicoccus archaeovorus
GTGTCGAGGCGCTCGCCTTCGATCCACAGCAGGCGGTGGCCGTCGAAGAACAGGTCGTCGGCCCTCGGCCCCGCCAGGTGCCCGCCCTTCACCAGGACGGCGCGCGGACCGAGGTCGCGGATGGCCCGGGCGGCCCGCCGCATGTCCGCCACCGTCGACACGTCGAACCCGGCCAGGCCGGCCGCCTCGGGGAGGTTGGGGGTGACGAGCGTCGCGAGCGGCAGGATGCGCCTGCGCAGCGCGTCCACGGCCGCCTCGGCGAGCAGCGGGTGCCCGTGCTTGGACACGAACACGGGGTCGACCACCAGGTTGCGGACCCGCGTCTCCGCCACCGCGTCGGCCACGGCCTCGACGATCGCGGCGGAGGCCAGCATGCCGGTCTTGGCAGCGTCCACGCCGATGTCCCCGACCACCGCCCGGATCTGGTCGCCCACCGTCCGGGGCGAGAGCTCCTCGTAGCCCGCCACACCCTGGGTGTTCTGGACCGTGACGGCGGTGATCGCCGTCATCCCGAACACGCCGAGCGCCGCGAACGTGTTCAGGTCCGCCTGGATCCCTGCGCCGCCCCCCGAGTCCGACCCGGCGATCGTCAGCGCGCGGGGGAGCACGGAGCGGGAGGCACGCGTGGTCCCCGAGCGGAGGTGGTCGGTCATCGGCGGAAGTGGTCCCATCCCGTCGGCCGGAGCGGCCGTTCGACCCCATCCGGACCGACGGCCACGAGCCCCTCCTCGATGATGACGCCGATCTCGGTGAGCGCCACGCCGAAGCGGTCGGCCAGCCGGGCCCGGGCGTGGTCGGCGTCGGTGGCGTCGATCGTGGCCAGGAGCTCGTAGTCCTCGCCTCCGCTCAGCGCGAGCTCGAGCGGGTCCACGCCGAGCGCAGCCGCTCCCTCCCGGAGCGGCGCGGCCACCGGGATGCTGGCCAGGTCGAGCCGCACCCCCACGCCGCTCTCGGCGCACAGGCGCGACAGGTCCTTGGCCAGCCCGTCCGACAGGTCCATCATCGCCGTGGCTCCGGCCTGCCCCAGGGTCTGGCCCTCGCCCACCCGGGCCACCGGACGGACCAACGCATCGAGGAGCGCCCGGCCCCACGGAGCCGAGAGCGCGCGCGCGGCCTCGCCTGCCGGCCTGCGCGAGAGCGCGAGCCCGCCGGCCGCGGCGCCCAGGCTGCCCGTCACCACGACCAGGTCCCCGGGCCGCGCCCCCGAACGGGTCACCGCGCGGCCGCTCGCCACCTCCCCCACCACGGTGACCGAGATCACGACGGTCCCGGCCCGGTTGGTGTCCCCGCCCACCAGCGAGAGCGCGTATTCGTCGCACGCCGCACGCATCCCCCCGGCGAGCTCGACGACCCACTTGGCGTCCACGTCGTCGCTCACGCCGATCGAGGCCAGGGCGTAGCGGGGACTGCCGGCCATGGCTGCGACGTCCGAGACGTTCACCACGATCGACTTGGCTCCCAGCTCGCGCGGCGAGATCGACGATCGCTCGAAGTGCACCCCCTCGATCAGCATGTCGGTGGTGAGCACGGTGGAGCCGGACCCCGCGGCCACCACCGCTGCGTCGTCGCCGAGCCCGACCTCCACCTCCGGAGCGGGGCCCGAGAGCACCCGCCGGATCGCCGCGATCAGCTCGTCCTCGGGAAGCTCCATACCCTCCGTCGCCCGGCCGCGGGCCTCCTATCCGAAGCGGCGCAGGGAGACCGCCTCGGTCCGTCCGCTAGAATCTAGCCCCTACCCGCGCGTCGGGTCCCACCGCGACCGGCGCGGACGACCCGGAAGGAGATCATCGTTGCAGGTGCGAGCCCGAGTCACCCACGACAACCCGTCTCCGGATGAGCTACGGAAGTTCACGGAGGAGATGCCCACGTGCCGGCTCACCGAGTTCGGCAACGTGAACGTGCAGACGCGGGCCACCTCCCGGTCGACCGGCAGCACCTACATCGTGACCGACGACCCCTCGACCGCCGGCGGTCAGACCATCACGCGCGAGGAGTACGAGCGCATCTCCACGCTGCAGGACGAGTACATCGCGCAGCAGGAGATGGTCGTGATCGACGGCTACATCGGGAACGACCCGGGGTTCCGCACGGCGGCACGCCTCACGATCGAGCGGGCCAACGCCAACATCGCCGGGATGCAGCAGAAGCTGTACTTCCCGCGCCACGGCGGCGAGCCCGAGGTCGAGGTGATCTACACGCCGAACCTGCCGGCCCCCGGCTACCCCGACGACCGCCTGATCGCCGTCGACCTCGAGAACGGCGTGACCCGCGTGCTCAACTCCGACTACTTCGGGGAGTCCAAGAAGGGCGGCCTCCGGATGTGGAACACGATCGTCTACGACCGCGGCGGCCTGGCCCTCCATGCGGGCTGCAAGGTCATCCCCACCGAGCGCGGCGACAAGGTGTTCCTGATCATCGGGCTGTCCGGGACCGGCAAGACCACCACGACGTTCACCACACAGAACAGCTCGCTGCCGGTGCAGGACGACTTCGTGGCGCTGATGCCGGGCGGGAAGACCTACGGCACCGAGAACGGATGCTTCGCCAAGACCTTCAGCCTGGACCCGGACTTCGAGCCCAACATCTACAACGCGGTGGTGAGCCCGGACACGTACCTCGAGAACGTGTACCAGGACGATGGCGGCCGGGTGAACTTCTTCGAGACCTCGTACACCAAGAACGGTCGCGCCGTCTTCCGGATGGACGCCCTCGGCCGGTACAAGGACCCGCGCGAGGTCGGCCTGGTCGACTGCCTGCTGATCCTCAACTGGAACGAGAACATCGTGCCGGCCGTGTCCAAGCTCAGCCAGGAGCAGGCGGCGGCGTACTTCATGCTCGGCGAGACCACCGGCACGTCGGCCGGGGGCAAGGCCGAGGAGGGCAAGTTCCTCCGGGTCCCCGGCACCAACCCGTTCTTCCCCCTGCCCCACGGGCTCCAGGGCAACCGGATCCTCGAGCTCCTGGGGTCCCACCCGATCGACGTGTTCCTGCTCAACACCGGCCGGGTCGGGGGCAAGGAGGGCGACGAGCGGTCCAAGAAGGTGAAGATCCCCCACTCGTCGGCCATCGTGAAGGCCATCGCCGAGGGCACCATCACGTGGGACCACGACGACGACTTCGGCTACCAGGTTGCCTCCGCGGTCCCGGGGATCGAGGACATCGAGCTGCTCCAGCCACGCCGGCTGTATGAGCGCCAGGGACGGATGCGGGAGTACGGGGACCTGGTCGAGCGGTTCAAGGCGGAGCGCCGGGCGCACCTCCAGGGGTTCCCCGAGCTCTCCGGCCAGATCGTCGACGCGGTGGGCTGAGCCCGCTCAGGACGCCACGTCCTTGCGCCCGAACCACACCAGCGCGGCGCCGACGAACACCACGGTGTAGCCGAGCGAGCCCAGCAGCCCGCCCCGGATCCCGCCCCAGGCCACGGGGAACCGGAACAGGTCCACGAACGCGAGCCAGCCGTGGGTGGGCAGGTACGGGTGGATCGCGTCAAGGCTCGGCAGGTTGTCGAGGACCTCGCTGGCGATGCCCAGGATCACCGTGGCCACGGTCGCGCCCGGGCCGGAGTCGGTGACGGTGGAGACGAAGGTGCCGATCGCCACGATCCCGGACACCGCCAGGGACATGTAGACCGCGGCGCCGACGATCCGCAGGAACGCCGCCCCCGTGGAGAGGGTCGTGCCCGACAGCGTGGGGAGCGGCCCCAGGTCGAACACGATCGCCCCCGCCACGGTCCCCACCGCGACCACCCACAGGAGCATCGTCCCGAGCAGCGTCATCGCGCCGGCGTACTTGGCCAGGACCAGGTGCGCCCGGCCGACCGGCCGCACCAGGAGGTACCGGAGCGTGCCCGCCTGAGCCTCGCCGGCGATCGCGTCGCCGGCGAACAGCCCCGCGGCGAGCGGGAGGAAGAACGGCTGGATCACCGCCAGCCCGGTGAGCGGCGCGAACAGGCCGTTGCGGACGACCTGCAGCAGGAACGGCGGCGCTTCCTCGCCGCCGGCGCCGGTGGGCGGCGAGACCTTGAGGGCCACGACGATCAGCACGGGGATCGCGCCGAGGGCCGCCGCAACGAGCCACGTGCGCCAGCGCCGCGCCGCCTTGATCAGCTCAACCCGGTACATCGCCCTCGTCCACCCGAGCCTCCTGCACCACGCGGGAACGCGCCTCGGCGGGCGAGCCCTCCCGGGCCGGCGGGCCGTCCTCGACGAGCGCGAGGAACACCTCCTCGAGCGTCTCGCGTTCGGGGATCAGCGCGCTCACCGCGACGCCGCCGCGCACGAGCGCCCCGTTGACCTCGGCGGCGCTCGAAGCGCCGAGCCGGACGGCCACGGTCGTCTCCCCCTCGCCGGTCGCCTCCACGCCCGGCAGCTCGGCCAGGACCGCGAGCGCCCGCCGCGGGTCGTCGACCTCGATCGTCAGCCGCTCGGTCGTCCCCCGCAGCGCTCCGGGCGGCCCCTCGGCCACCAGGCGACCCCGGGCGAGCACACCCACCCGGTCGCACATCGCCTCGACCTCGGCCAGCAGGTGGCTCGAGACGAACACGGTCGTCCCCCCGTCGGCCAGCCGGCGCAGGAGTCGGCGGATCTCGCGCATCCCGGCCGGGTCCAGGCCGTTGGTCGGCTCGTCGAGCACCAGCATCTCCGGCTCGCCGAGCAGGGCCAGGGCGATCCCGAGGCGCTGGCGCATCCCCTGGCTGTAGGCCTTCACGCGCTTGCCGGCCGCATCGGCCAGCCCGGTCAGCTCGAGCACGGCGTCGACCCGGGCCAGCCGCCGCCCGACGTCGTCCCCACCGGCCCGGGCGAACACCTCCAGGTTCCGCCGGCCGGACAGGTACCGGTAGAAGGCCGGCTCCTCGATCATCGCGCCGGTCCGGGCCAGGGCCTCCGAGCGGCCGTCCCCGAACACCGGGCGGCCCAGCAGCTCGACTTCACCACCCGTGGGGAAGATCAGGCCGAGGGCCATGCGGATCGTGGTCGTCTTAGGCGTGGTCCCCCCGCTCCACGAGGTCGGCCGAGCCGAGCGGTCCGGCGTACGGGAGCGCCGACGCCGCCTCGCGCGGCACGTCGGCGGTCGGCACGCGGACCGCCAGCACCAGCCCGAACCCCCGCCCGAGCACGCGCACGTCCGGCATCGCCGATCCGCTCGCGCGGTCGTGCGGCTCGAGCGCGTCGGCGTGCACCTCCGTGACCTCGGCTCCCGGCGGCGGGGCGAAGTCGAACATCGACGGGTCGATCGGGTCGAACGCGACCGAGGTGAACCCGGCCTCGATCGCCGCGGCGTCGCTCCCCTTCGGGACCACCCGGAGACGGAGCGGCAGGCGGGTCTCGGCGTCGATCGCCACGTCCACCCGTCCGATCAGCGTGTCGGTGCCCGCGGGAGGTGAGAGCCGCACCACGTAGGCGTCGCGCCCGGCCACCTCGACGGGGTCCGCGAGCGACACGTCCGCGGAGGGCGCGAGCCGCTCCAGGGCCGTGCCGACCAGGTCGGTCAGGTCGCCGAGCGAGGGGAGCATCGGCGCCGTCTCGGCACCTGGAGGCGCGAACGCGTGCCACGCCGCGAACCGGTCCGCGTTCCAGAACCACGCGTCGGTGGCGTTGGCGACGGCGTCGCACTCGCCGAAGGGGAGCAGCTGGGCCACCCGCACGCCGTCCGGCGAGCGCCACACCCGGAAGCGCGAGTCGACGACCAGCGCGCTCAGGGGGCAGGTCGGATCGGCCATCCCGGGCAGCTGCGGCAGCCCCAGGTCCACGTGCGTCTGGACCGTCCCGGACACGGGCGTCCGCGACGCCACGGCGCGGAGCGACGAGGCGATCAGCCGCGCCGGCTCGACCCTCGGCAGGTCGGGCCGGGGGGAAGCCTGGACGGCGGTGAGCCCGGCGACCAGCGCGAGCACCGCCGCGACCGCCGCCGCGGTCAGCACCGTCCGGGATCGGATCACGCGGGCCATGGGTCCTTCTAGCATCCCACGGCGGGGCGGTTCGAGCCCCCCGCCCCGAACGCCGCAGGATCGCCGCAGCCCCGCCATGCGGCCGTCATGGGCGATCCCCGGGGGAGGAGCGCTCACTCCCGGGGCGTGCGGTTGCCCAGGAAGTAGCCGGCCGCGAGCTGCATCGCCGCCAGGGCGATGGGGACGGCGAGGAACCAGCGGTAGCGGTCGACCGCGGAGGTCGGCCGCCCGTCGAGGGTCGTGGTCGAGTAGATGAGGAACAGCCCGGCGATCGAGAACCACAGCCCCACCCGACCGGTCACGAACAGCGCGTACAGGAGGTGGTCGACCACGTCGACCCCCTCGAACCGGCGGCGGCCCCACCGCCACAGCGACCGGAGCCCGCCGAGCGCGAACACCGCGGCGATCACGGCCTCGAGCACGCTCACGCGCGGCTCTCCGCCGTCCGGGCCAGGGCCGCCACGACCTCGTCGTCCTCGGTCTGGTCGAACCGCCGGTACCACTCCCCCACCGCGTAGAAGGGCTCGGGCGCCTGGAGCACGACGATCTCGTCGGCCTCCTCTCGGAGCCGCTCGATCGACGCGCCGGGGGCCACCGGCACGGCGAGCACCACGCGGCTGGCCTCCTGGGCTCGGGCCCACCGGACCGCCGCGACGGCCGTGCCCCCGGTGGCCACGCCGTCGTCCACCACCACGGCCACCCGGCCGGTCACGTCCACGGCCTGCCGTCCGGCCCGGTAGATCCGGAGGCGGCGCTGGATCTCCTCCTCCTGGCGAGCGATCTCCTGCTCCAGGTACCGCTCGTCGACGCCGAGGGCATCGATCATCCGCCGATCCACCACGCGGACCCCCGGCGCCACCGCGCCCAGCCCGAGCTCCGGGTTGCCCGGGGCGCCGATCTTGCGGGGCACGACCACGTCCATCGGCACGCCGAGCGCGGTGGCCACGGCCTCGCCCACGATCGCCCCGCCCCGGGGGATCGCCAGGACCACGGCGTCGGTCCCGCGGAGCGGCTCGAGCGCCTCGGCCAGCCGCTCCCCGGCCTCGCGGCGGTCCCGGAACATCACCCCTCGTCCCCGGGCCCCCGGGACTCGACCGGCGGCGGTGGGGGCTCGGAGCGCTGCTCCTCGATCTCCCGCCGGTCCTGCTCCTCCCGGAGGCG
>JBHGAT010000155.1:0-4955 GCA_041946645.1 Candidatus Velamenicoccus archaeovorus
CCGGCTCCTCACCCTGGGGGACGTCTACACGTCGTTCCGGGCCGCGACCGACCCCGTCGCCTCGCTGGGCACGCTGATGCTGCAGTCCACGGCGTGGTTCCTGGGCATCCTGGCGGTGTTCGTCCCGCTGGGGGTGAGGGTGTACCGCCGGACCTAGCACATCCGGTCCGCTCGAGCGGGAACATCGCGGCCCCCCGCGTGGGTTGTCAGGCAACGAACGCTCGGGGAGCTCGGCCGGCGCCACCGTGTGAGCTCCACGAGCCGGTCCGTCTCACGTTCACGAGAGAAGGAGTGCCGCCTTGCCGTTGCTGGGATTCGAGGGAGAGAACGCCCGCGAGAAGGTCATCGTCCTGTTGACCATGTGCTTCGCGCTCGCGATGGCCATGATCGACAACACCGTGGTGAACGTGGCGCTGCCGACCATCAGCGAGAAGCTCGGCGCCGGCGTCTCCGGCCTCCAGTGGATCGTGGACGGCTACACGCTCGCGTTCGCCTCGCTCCTGCTCACCGGCGGCATCGTCGGCGATCGCTACGGCCGCAAGCGCATGTTCGTGGCCGGGCTCACCGTCTTCACGCTGGCCTCGCTGGCCTGCGGCCTGTCGCAGAGCACCGGGCAGCTCATCGTCTTCCGGGCCATCCAGGGCATCGGGGCCTCGCTCCTGATCCCCGGCACGCTGTCGATCATCACCGTGACGTTCCCGCCGCACGAGCGGGCCCACGCGATCGGGCTGTGGGCGGGCATCTCGGGGCTCGCGCTCGCGCTCGGGCCCACCCTCGGCGGCTTCATGGTCGAGCACCTCGGGTGGCAGTCGGTGTTCTTCCTGAACGTCCCGATCGGGGTCCTCGCGTTCGTCGTCGCCGTCCGCACCGTGCGCGAGTCCGTGTCCGAGATCGAGCGCCGGCTCGACATCCCCGGCCTGGTGCTGGGGACGGGGGCCCTGTTCGCAGCCACCTACGGGCTGATCGAGGCCAACCAGCTGGGTTGGAGCGACCCTCGGATCGTGTCGTCGTTCGTCGTGTTCGGCCTGCTGCTCCTGGCGTTCCTGGCCGCCGAGCTCCGGAACGCGCACGCGATGATGCCGCTGTCGTTCTTCCGGATCCCCGCGTTCTCGGCCGGCAACACGGTGGCGTTCGCGGTGTCGCTGGGGATGTTCGCCACGTTCTTCTTCCTCAGCCTGTACATGCAGCTGATCCACGGCTACACGCCGTTCGGGGCGGGCGTGCGGTTCCTGCCGATGACCCTCGCGATCGTGGCGACGGCGCCGGCGGCGGGGCGGTTCGCCCAGCGGCACGGCTCCCGGGCCCCGATGACCTACGGGTTGCTGCTCGCGGGCGGCGGGTTGCTGCTGATGGGCCTCTCGCTGCAGACGGAGAGCTCGTACCTGTACCTGCTGCCGATCTTCGTGATCATGGGGCACGGGATGGGCGCCACCATGGCCCCGATGACGGCCGCCGTGATGAACGCGGTCGGGCACGAGCGCGCCGGCATGGGCTCGGCCATGACCAACACGTCGCGCGAGGTCGGCGGCGTGCTGGGCATCGCGCTGCTCGGTACCGTGCTGACCAGCAAGCTCAAGAGCTCGCTGGCGCCGGCGCTGCTCGGCTTGGGCCTGTCGCCCGCGCACCAGCAGGCCATCGCGCAGGCGGCCGGGCACGGGACGCTCGAGCCGTCGGTCCTGGCCGGACTCTCGCCCGCCCAGGTCGGCGGCGTGCAGGCGGCCTTCGGCACGGCCTTCATGGACGGGTTCCACGTGGCGCTCACGCTCGGCGGCGTGATCCTGCTGGTGGCTGCGGTGGTGGCCAACCGGTGGATCCCAAGCGGCGGGGTGGCGCGGGAGGTCGAGCCCGAGCTCGAGCTGACCGTGGCCGAGGTCTGAGCGTTCGCCGGGACCCCGTCCGGTAGTAGGGTCATGGCAGGAGGACGGGGATGGCCGACGAAGACGTGATCGCGCGGATCAACGACCTGGCGCACGAGGAGCACGAGCTGTTCGACCGGGAGTCCCGGGGCGAGGCCTCGCCCAAGGAGCGGGCCCGGTTGCGCGAGATCCAGGTCCAGCTGGACCAGTGCTACGACGTGCTGCATCAGCGCCGGGCCCGACGGGCCGCGGGGCTCGACCCCAACGGCGCGACGGTGCGGGACGCCGCCACCGTCGAGCGCTACACCGGCTGACGGGCGCTCCGGCGTCCGTGCCGCACGCCTCGATCCGCATCGGGGCCGTCGAGGTGGTACGCTCCGCGACGGCCCGACCCCACCCGACCCCGCCGTTGCGGGTCGCCCGGCCCTCGGGAGCTCGGTCCCCATCACCTACCGTGACCCCAGCGAGCACGGAGGTGCGACATGACCCGCCCGACCTGGACCACCCGGCTCGGCCTGCTGGCCGCCGCCGGCGCCGCGTACGCCACGGCCGTCCGGCCCTGGCAGCTCCGGTGGGGCGCCACCTGCGCCGAGGAGGTCGAGCCCCTCCCCGGCGACGAGCTGCTCCCGCACGCCCGGCTCCAGGCGACCCGAGCGATCACGATCCAGGCCCGCCCCTGCGACGTCTGGCCGTGGCTGGTGCAGATCGGGGCGGACAAGGGTGGCTTCTACACCTACGACGCGCTCGAGAACGCGTTCGGCCTGGGCATCCACAGCGTGGCCCGGCTCGTCAGCGGGTGGCAGCACCTGCGTCCGGGTGACTTCGTGGCGGCCGACCGCCGCCGGAGGGGCGGATGGTACGTCGAGCGGCTCGAGCCCGAGCGCACGCTGGTCCTGTGGACCGGCGATCCCAAGACCGGATGGCGGTTCGACGGCGTCCAGACGCCGGCCGGCTACACCTGGGCATACGTGCTGCGCGAGCTCCCCGACGGCTCCACGCGTCTGCTGGTGCGAGCCCGCTTCGCCTACCGCTCCCCCCTCCTGGCGATCCCCGTCGAGCTGATCGAGCTGGTCGACTTCGTCATGACCCAGCGGATGCTGCGCGGGATCCGGGACCGGGCCGAGCGGAGCGCACCCTCCCCGGTCCCGCTCGAGGGCACCGCTGCGTAGCCGAGCGCCGATCCCACCCCCGGACGCGCGCACGGCCCACACCGGCCCGGCGACCTCCGTCGGGTCGCGGGGGCCGAGGGCTATGCC
The DNA here is from genome assembly GCA_041946645.1 of Candidatus Velamenicoccus archaeovorus. Lineage (GTDB taxonomy): Bacteria > Actinomycetota > UBA4738 > UBA4738 > HRBIN12 > DASQQQ01. The sequence goes on from JBHGAT010000155.1 coordinate 3,113, forward strand.
GACGCCTCGCCGCCCCGCCAGGCCTCGCGGAGCTTGACCCGACGGCCGATCCTGAGCATCGCCCCCGTGTAGATCCGCCCGGCGAGCCCCACGAGCCCGTAGATCGAGGCCAGCATGAGGACGACGGACACGGCGACCTGCCACCAGGGGACCGCGCCGCTCGCCACGCGCACGGTCATGACCATCGGCGCGGTGGGCGGCACCAGCGAGCCGACCACGGCGGCCGCCCCGTCCGGCGACTCGAGCGCGCCGAACGAGAAGAAGTAGCCGACCAGCAGCACCGCCGTGATGGGGAAGGTCATGCTCTGCGCCTCCTCCTGGCGCGAGACCAACGACCCGGCGGCCGCGTACAGCACCGAGTAGAAGGCGTAGCCGAGCACGAACCAGAGCAGGATCCACCCGATCGTGCTCGGCGTGGTCGACGGCGCGAGGGTGTTCCCGGACAGCTTCAGCGCGATCAGCGCCGAGGCGGCCACGGCCCCGAACTGCGCCAGGCCGACCAGCCCGATGCCCGCGATCTTCCCCGCCAGCAGCTCGGTCGGGCGCAGCCGGGAGAGCAGCACCTCGACCACCCGGCTGGACTTCTCCTCGACCACACCGACCAGGAGGAAGCCGCCGTAGAAGCTGATGGCCATGAACAGCAGCACCAGCCCGATCGTGGCCAGCGCCACCCGGGCCGAGCGCTCCTCGGTCGCCGGCTCGAGGCTCCGCGAGTCCAGGCCGGGGGGCCGCAGCAGCCGCTGCACCTGGTCCGGCCTGAGCCCGAGCTCGTGCACGGCCCGCTGCTGCTCCACCACCTGTACCGCGGCGGTCACGATCGTCCGGAGCTGGTCGTCGGCCTCCCCCTTCCAGAGCAGCTCGCCCTCGTCGACCAGGAGCACCGCGACGTCGTCCGAGCGCAGCGCCGCGCGGCCGGCGGCCTCGTCGGCGAACCGCCGGGTCTCCACGGAGATCCCGAGCGTGTCGCCGGCGGCGCGGAGGGCCGTGGGGAGCGACGGAGAGGTCTCCCCCACCACCCCCACCGTCCGCTCGGGCGTGACCCCCGCCCCGTACATCTCGGGCACGACGACGATCGCCACGATGATCAGGATCGACAGCACCGTGGAGAGCCGGAACGCGAGCGAGCGCACCCGCTGGTTCCACTCGCGCCGCACGACCAGCAGGACCCGCCGCGTCCCGCCGCTCATGCGCCCCTGCCCTCCGAGACCGCCTCCAGGAAGAGATCGGTGAGCGAGGGCGGCTCGAAGCTGAAGGACGTCACCTCGCCGGCCCGACGCGCCCCGACCAGCACCTCGTCGAGGTCGACCGCCGCGTCGACGAGCACGCGGACCCGGCCGTCCTGCTTGCTGGTCATCGTGCCGCTCGGAAGGATCGGCACCCACGGCTCACCGTCGACGGTGATCTCCAGCGAGCGGTGGGGCGAGGCCGCCTTCAGCTCGTCGACCACGCCGGCCAGCACGATCCTCCCGTGATCGATGATCACCACGTCCTGACACACGTCCTCCACCAGGTCGAGCTGATGGCTCGAGAACACCACGGCCACCCCGGAGGCCGCCGTCTGCACGAGCATCTCGGCCAGCGACTCCACCCCGAGCGGGTCCAGCCCGCTGAACGGCTCGTCGAGCACCACGAGCTCGGGGTCGTGCACGAGCGCCGCCGCCAGCTGGACCCGCTGCTGGTTGCCGTGCGAGAGCTCCTCGAGCCGTGCGTCGGCGCGCTCGGCCAGGTCGAGCCGCTCGAGCCATCGGGCGGTGGCGTCTCGCGCGGCGGCGCTGCTCATCCCCGAGAGCTCGGCCATGTACGCGAGCTGCTCGGCCACCTTCATCTTGGGATACAGGCCTCG
>JBHGAT010000156.1:0-8085 GCA_041946645.1 Candidatus Velamenicoccus archaeovorus
TGGTTCACGCGGGCCACGTTCGGGGACGGGCAGCGGGCCTTCGTCGAGCTCGTGGACACGACCGAGCACTACAAGGTGGTCCTGTCACCGTGAGGATCGGACGGCCGACGAACCCCATCCGGAGGGACCCGGCATGACGGCCCGGACGATCCGGCTGCCGAGCGGCGCTCCGTTCCGCCGCCTGGTCGGCGTGGGCGGCATCGGGACCGGGATGTTCCTGGCCGTCGAGGGCGATCGCACGATCGGACGGTCCGAGAGCCGGGCGGGTCGGCTCCTCGACATCCGCGACTACTGCAAGCTCCACACCGTGTCCCACCACGTGGCCACGCTGCTCGGCGCGCGACCCTCGGGCGATCCCTTCCACGTGGTCCCCGTCGGCGCGGTGGGGAGCGACGAGGCGGGGAGCCGTCTCGTGGCCGAGATGGCCGCGGCCGGGATGGACGTCGGCCACGTCCGGACGGCGGCCGGGATGCCCACGCTCTTCAGCGTGTGCTTCCAGTACCCGGACGGCGCCGGGGGCAACATCACGACCGTGGACTCCGCCGCGGCCACGCTGTCGGCCGCGGACGTCGAGGGCGCCGCGGAGCTGCTCGACCCCGGAACGATCGCCCTGGCCCAACCGGAGGTGCCCATCGAGCAGCGGCGGCGGTTCCTCCAGGTCGCCGGCGACCGGAACGCGCTCCGGGTGGCGTCGTTCGTCTCGCTCGAGCTGGACGAGGCCCGGTCGACCGGCCTGTTCGACCTGGTCGACCTGGTGTCGCTGAACGAGCACGAGGCCGCGACCGTCGCCGGGGCGGACCTGCACCCCTCCGACCCCGCGCCGTTCCTGCGGCGCTGCGCCGCGGCGTTCGGCGGCTCCGCGGGGAGCTCCGCTCGAGGGGTCCGGGTCGTGGTCACCGTGGGAGACGCTGGCGCATACGCGATCGAGGGGCATCGGTGGGGCTACCGGCCGGCCCCGAAGGTCGAGGTGGTCAGCACGGCGGGCTGCGGGGACGCGCTCCTGGCGGGCGTGCTGATCGCCCTGGCGGCCGGGGTGCCGTTCCTCGGCGACGCCCGCCATCCGCGCATCGACGACGCCGTCGGCTTCGGGGTCGTGCTGGCGAGCCTGAACGCCACCTCGCCACACACGATCCACCCCGAGGCCGACGTGTCGGCGGTGCTCGAGCTGGGCCGACGGTGCGACCTGATGTTCGTGGGAGCGCTCGGACACGCGCTCGGGGGGGTGGATGGCTAGATGGACTTCCGGACGCTGCGCGAGGAGGTGTGGCGGGCCAACCGCGCGCTGCCGGCGCTCGGCCTGGTCGTGATGCACAGCGGCAACGCCAGCGGGATCGATCGGGAGCGTGGTCTGGTGCTGATCAAGCCGAGCGGCGTCGACTACGAGACGCTACGACCCGAGGACCTGGCCGTGGTGACGCTCGACGGCAGGCCGGCGACCGCCGACCAGGTCCCCGACGGGATCGAGACGTCGCTGCGTCCGAGCGTGGACACGCGGCATCACCTCGCGCTGTACCGGGAGGACCCCTCGGTCGGAGGGGTGGTCCACACGCACTCGAACTACGCCACGGCCTGGGCCGCGGTGGGGAGGCCGATCCCGTGCGCGCTCACAGCCATGGCCGACGAGTTCGGGGGCGAGATCCCCTGCGCCCCGTACGCCGACAACGAGGGCGATCACATCGGCGAGGCGATCCTGGCCGCCAGGACGCGCGCCCCCGCGGTCCTGCTGGCCGGCCACGGGGTGTTCGCGTTCGACGCGTCGCCGATGGAGGCGGTCAAGGCTGCGGCGATGGTCGAGGACGCCGCCAAGACGCTGGCGATCGCGGCGGGGCTCGGCGACCCTCCCCCGCTGCCGCCCTCGGAGATCGAGACCTGGTGGGCGCGGTACCACGAGACCTACGGGCAACGGTGAGGATGGAGCACATGGACCACGTCGATCCGAAGGAGCTCGAACGCTGGTGCCGGATCCCGGTCGACGAGCTCGAGCGCCACCAGACGCGGGTGCGGTTCCGGATCGTCGCGGACGCGGCCGAGATGGGTCGCCTCATGGCCAAAGAGCTCGCGGACCTGATCGAGGCCAACAACACGCAGGGACGGCCGACCAGGGTCATCGTCCCGTGCGGCCCGTCGGGGTGGTACGCCCCGTGGGTCGACGAGGTGAACCGGCGCCGCATCTCGCTCCGGGGGCTCACGGTGTTCCACATGGACGAATGCCTCGACTGGCAGGCACGCCCGCTGCCCGAGGGACACCCGTACAACTTCCGCAGCTTCATGGAGCGGCACTTCTATGCGGGCATCGACCCGGAGCTCGCGGTGCCCGAGGACCAGCGGATGTGGCTGCTCCCCTCCACGGCCGCGGCGGTCGCCGAGGCCATCGCGTCCTCGCCGATCGACCTGACGATGGGCGGATGGGGACAGGACGGGCACCTCGCCTACAACCAGGCCCGTCGGCATCCGTACAGCCGGATCAGCCTCGACGAGCTCGCGGACTCGACGATCCGGATCCAGGAGAACAACCACGATACGGTGATCGCGCTCGCCCACCGCACGTTCGGCGGCGCCTACCAGTTCGTCCCGCCGATGTCCATCACGCTCGGTCTCCGCGAATGCCTGTCGGCGACCCACGTCCGCGTGTACAGCGACACCGGTGCCTGGAAGCAGACGGCCTTCCGGGTGGCGTTGTTCTCGGAGCCGACCCCCGAGTACCCGATCACCCTGCTCCAGCGGCACCCCGACGCCCTGATCACCGCGACGCGCGAGACCGCGAGCCATCCGCTCGCAGCGCATCCGGGATGGCGCTTGCATTGACGGAGCCGGCCCCCGGGCCCGGCAGATCGGGTCGGTCGAGCGGCGCGATCAGCCCGGCATCGCATCGAGCGCGGCCAGGGCCTCGACCAGGGAGGGCTGTGCGGCCGTCCCGCCGGGGGCCAGCGTGGACAGCGAGCCGCACGCGACCGCGAGCCTGAGACACCGCTCCAGCGGCCAGCCGTGCAGGTGGCCGGCGATGAACCCGGCGTCGAACGAGTCTCCGGCCCCCGTCGCGTCCACGACGTCGCTCGGGATGGCCTCCGCGCGACAGGATCGCCCACCATCGACGGCGAGCGCCCCCCGGTGCCCGTCCTTCACCGCGACCGTCGGACCGCGGCGGGCCAGATCCTCTGCGGCGCGGTCGACGTCGCTCGCCCCGGTGATGGCACAGGCCTCCGTCCGGTTCGGGAGGAACAGATCCGTCGACCTGAGGGTTTCGAGCAGCCCACCGTCCCACGACCCTTCGGGATCCCAGTTCGGATCGATCGAAGTGGTGGCGCCGCCGTCGTGGGCCGCGCGGAACAGGGCCGGCACGTCTGGCCGCAGGGCGGTCTGCAGGTAGTACGAGCTGACATGGACGTGCCGCGTCTCCCCGAGCAGTGCCGGGTCGACCATGTCGGCGCGGAGGTCGGCGATCGTTCCGCTCGAGGTCAGCGTGGCCCGATCGTCGCCCCGCACCAGGACCACCGAGAGACCGGTGGGGCGCTCGTGGTCGACGACGACGCCGTCGGTGTACACACCTCGCTGCGTCAGCGTCTCGACGGCGAACCGCCCGAACAGGTCGTCGCCGACGACCCCGACGACCGCGACGCGCAGTCCCAGCTTCGCCGCTCCGCACGCCGTGATCGCGCCGGAACCCCCGAGGACGAGCGCGGCGTCGTCCACGAGTCGCTCGGCCTGCCCGAACCGAGGGACCACATCACCGTGCAGGATGAGGTCCGGATTCACGTCCCCGAGGACGAGGAGGTCGAAGGACGCAGCCACGGCAGCAGCGTATCGGGAGGTCCTCCACGGCCCAAGTCCCGGGGACGACCGGGTCGTGCTCCCCGGCGAGGACCACGCTCCGAACGTCGGTCCGGTGCGGCGTGGCGAGGACGTCGCTCACTCCGGCACGGAGCCGGGAGCGAGCGTCTCCAGGACCTCTGCCTGGGCCTCGGTGGACGTCACACGGACCGCGGGGAGCAGGACCAGGACCGCGAGCACACCTGCGACGCCGGCGATCGCGTAGACGCCTCGGGGCCCGAGCGCGGGCACCAGGAAGGCGGCGATCGGGTAGGCCACGAACATCGTCCCGTGGACCATGCCTTCGGACGCTCCCATCACCCGGCTGCGCACGGCGTCGGGCGTCCGGCGCTGCATGATGTTCTGATCGGCGACGGTGCCCACGCCCTCGCTCAGACCCCACGCCAGGTTCAGGGCGAGGACCATCCAGAACCACGGCGCCGTCGCGATGGCGAACCCGATCCCCGCCACGAAGGCGAGGGACAGGGCCAGCCATCGGAGCTCGGTCCGGGGCTCCAGCGAACGGCCCGCGAGCGAGCCCAGGATGGACCCGGCTCCCCACAGCGTGATCATCGCCCCGTACCCGAGCGATCCCGCGTCGAACAGCTCCGCCAGCGGCACGTCGGCGACCAGGATCATGCCGATCCCGAGCATCAGGGTCACCCAGGCCACCGCGAGCTTGCGCAGGACGCGATCGCCGAACAGGAACCGGAAGCCGGCGCGGAGCGGGTGGGGTTCGCGCTCGCCGGTGCGCTCCTCGGAGAACGAGGCACGGACCGACGCGATCAGGGCGGCCGAGAGGACGAACGATCCGGCGTTGATCGCGAAGACCGATGACGGACCGGCGATCGCGACGAGGGCCCCGCCGAGCGCGGGACCGAGCGTGATCCCGACGTTCCGGCCGACGGACACGAGGCTGTTGGCCCAGCTCACCTGCTCGAGGGGCACGAGGTTGGGGATGGCCGCCCCGGAGGCGGGCCAGAAGGGCGACTCGGCCACGGCGGAGGCGAAGGCGAACCCCACGAGCGCACCCGGCGAGCCGACCAGGGACATCGCCACGAAGCACGCGGCGCCGGCGAGGTCCGAGCCGATCATGACCCACCGGCGGTCCAACCGGTCGCCACGGGTCCGATGCCCACCGGCTCGTCGGGGAGGAGCGGGACCGGCTGCCCCTGGTGACGCCCCAGCAGCACGGCCCGGCCGATCGCCGTGGACCCGAACCGCTCGCGCACCCGGTCGACGGCGGCATCGATGCCCTGCCCGCGCGCGTGGGCGAACGGCAGCGCGAGCTGGATGGCGCGGTCGTCGGCCAGGCTCCCCAGGGTCACACCGATCAACGTGATGCCGCGGCTCCGGACCGTCGGCATGGCGGCCGCGAGCAGCTCCCTCGCCGTCGCAAGGATCGTCTCCGTGTGGGCGGTGGCCTCGGCCAGCGTGTGGGAGCGGGTGGCCCTCGAGAAGTCGCCGAACCGCAGCCGCAGCACGACGGTCCGGCAGACCCGGTGCGCCTTCCGAAGGCGACGCGACAGGCGGTCGACCAGCGCGACGAGGTCGGCATCGAGCTCAGGCGCGGACCGGGGCCGCCGTCCGAGCGCGCGCTGGGTCCCCATCGAGTGGCGCCGACGGCCCACCTGGACCGGCCGGGGGTCGCGGTTGTGGGCCAGCGCGTGGAGGTGGCGGCCGGCCGCCCGGCCGAGCAGCCGCACCAGCGCCGCCTCGCCCAGCTCCGCCACCTGGGCCACCGTGGCGATCCCGTGCTCGTGGAGCCTGGCCGCCGTGACCGGCCCCACCCCCCACAGCCGCTCAACCGGGAGCGGGTGCAGGAACGCGAGCTCGCCTTCCGGCGGGACCACCAGCAAGCCGTCCGGCTTGGCCACGGCGCTGGCCACCTTGGCCAGGAACTTGGTCCTGGCCACCCCGACGCTGATGGGCAGGCCGACCCGCCGCAGGACCTCCTGCCGGAGCCGCACCGCGATCTCGGAGGGCGTGCCCGAGATCAGCCGGAGGCCGCCGACGTCGAGGAACGCCTCGTCGATCGACAGCGCCTCCACGAACGGCGTGGTGTCCCGGAACACCTCGAACAACGCCTTGCTGGCCTCGCCGTACGCGTCCATCCTGGGACGCACGACGACCGCCTCCGGGCACAGGCGGAGCGCCTGGCGCGACCCCATCGGCGTGCGGACGCCGAACGCCTTGGCCTCGTAGCTGGCCGCGAGCACCACGCCCACCCCGACGATGACCGGTCGGCCCCGGAGGGCGGGGTCGTCCCGCTGCTCGACCGACGCGTAGAAGGAGTCGACATCCGCGTGCAGGATCGTGGCTCCGCCGGACACGCCGTCATCGTCCCTGCTGGCACCGACGCCCCGGACCGGGTCCGCGCATGCTGGGTCCGGCGGCGGCACGACCGCCGTGACGGAGCCGTGGCCGAGCGTGACGGCGCGGTTCCCCGGACCGACCCACCCGGGGGGTGGCCCCCGGGTGGGCGTCATCGGACCGGCCCCCTACGACGCGGGGATCTGCGCGTACATCGCGTCCTGCGCGTAGCCTTCGTGCGGCTGGCCCGTGTAGACGTCGACCTGCGGCGACGTCACCAACCGGTTAAGACCCGTCCACACGATGTGGATCGTGTCGTCGGGCCCCACGGCCAGGCCCGTGTAGTCACCGTGGAACACGTTGCAGTCCTTGCCCTCGGCGTCGGTTCCCAATCCGTCGGTGTAGCCAGCGGGTCCGCAGATCGCCGGCCACTCGGTCGTGTACTGACCGGCCCAGTGGGTCGCGGAGACATCGATGTTCTCCTGATGACCGCTCCCGGACCCGCCTGGCAGGGATCGTAGTCCGGGGCCGTGCCCGGGATCTGGTCGATGCAGCTTCCGTCCCCGTGGTTGGGGTTCGGCGTCCCCCGATCGCTCCATGTGACGACGAGGTGCTCGGGATCGGTGGGATCGACAGCCAGGTTGCCGAACGAGGACCACCGGATCTGGTGGCCCCAGACGGTCTGCCGGAAGATCACCGACCACGGCATGTCGCTCAGGCCGTCCTCCAGCTGGGCGGCGGCGACCGGGTCCGAGAAGGTCCGGCCTCCATCGGTCGACCTCACGACCATCACCTGGTTGTCGAAGTCGAAGGGAACCTCCCAGCTCGCCTCGTTCTGCTCGTTCAGGAAGTAGACGTAGAGCGTCCCGTCGGGGGCCACGACGGGGTTGGAGTCCTGGTCCTCGTCGCACTCCCCCGGCGGGCCCGACGCCTGGAAGGTGCAGCTCGGATCGGATCCCGAGATCTCCTCCGGCGTCGACCAGGACAGCCCGCCGTCGTCCGAGTAGCTCAGCCAGATCGGCGACTCCGCGTAGCTCCCCTGGAGCCCGTTCAGGAACCGCGTCGCCGTCACGTAGATCCGCCCGTAGAAGGGTGAGTCCGGGTGGTTGTCGACGGTCAGGTACTCCTTGTCCCAGAACACCGCGTTGTTGGCCGGTCCGATCCCGGCTCCCTGGCCCTTGAAGACCACGACCGGCGGCTGCCACGTCACGCCGCCGTCCGTGGAGCGGCTCACCGAGACGTTCCCGGCGGCGACCCAGCCGCCACCGAGCCCGGCGACGTTCCCGAGCTGCGCCATCAGGGCCACGTCGTGCTTGGCGTCGAAGCCGGGGGCGGGATCCCCGTTGCCGTTCCCGCTCCCGAAGGGCACCTGTCCGTCGAGCCAGGTCTCACCTCCGTCGAACGAGGTGAAGGACCCGGTGGGAACCATGGCCTGCCTCGCGCCGGTGGAGTTGTTGAAGCGGTAGTAGTAGTCGTTCGAGCCGGCGAGCAGGTGCAGGGGGTCCTCCGGGTCGACCGCGATCGCGATCTCGTTGTCCGGCGCCCAGTCCTGTCCGAACTGCGGGGTGTTGCAGCTCATGTCCACGGGGCCCGCCGAAGGATCGCCCGCGCTCTCGCACGTGAACCTCTCGATCTGCTGCTTGCTGAACGGCCCACCGGCGCCGACCTGACCCAGGTCGAACTGCTCCGGTGCCGGCAACAGCCGCATGGCGATCAGGTCCGACGTGTTGAAGGGCCGATCCCGGCCCACGGACGGCGCCGCGAGGCTCGTCAGCATGAGCGCTGCGGCCCCGAGGACCAGCGATACCCGTCGCACCATCGACCTCCCTTCCGTGCCGATCCGTCACCGCGTGGAGCTGCCGCCGAGGGCGGGATCGGACGGGCAGCCCCTCGCTCCGCTCCCTGCATACGCCGCCCCGGGTGGGGCGTCATGGCGCAGACGACGTACGCGCGCTACGTCGCGTC
>JBHGAT010000157.1:0-4925 GCA_041946645.1 Candidatus Velamenicoccus archaeovorus
CATCGCGGCGCGCGCGGCCTCCACATCCAGGCGCATCTCGCCGCCCAGGAAGAAGTCGGGGTTCAGGTAGCCGAGCAGCAGGTCGGCGTCGGTCACGGTGGGCAGGTCGCCTCCCTGCCCGTAGCAGGCCGGGCCGGGGTCGGCGCCGGTGCTCTCGGGGCCGACGTTCGGCAGCCCGAACGGACCGACGTGGGCGATGCTGCCCCCGCCGGCGCCGATCTCGATCAGGTCGATCACCGGCACGCGGATCGGCATGCCGCTGCCCTTGGTGAACCGGTAGACGCGGGCCGCCTCGAACTCGCGCGCCACCAGGGGGATCCCCCGCTCGATCAGGCAGGCCTTGGCCGTGGTCCCGCCCATGTCGAACGCCAGGACGTCCTCGCGGCCGCCGCGCGAGCCCCAGAACCCGGCGCTCACCGCGCCGGCCGCCGGGCCGGACTCGAGCAGCCGGACGGGGAACCGCCGGGCGGTCTCGACGCCGGCGATCCCGCCGCCGCCGGTGGAGAGCATGATCCGCAACGACGCCGTGAGTCCCAGCCCGACCAGGCGCTTCTCGAGCATCTCCAGGTACCGGTCGATCAGCGGCAGCACGTAGGCGTTCGCGATCGCCGTCGAGGTCCGGGTGAACTCGCCGAGCTCCGGCGACACGTCGCTGGACAGCGACACGTACAGGCCTGGGAGCTCGCGGCGGAGCAGGTCGGCCACCTCGCGCTCGTGCTGGGGGTTGCGGTACGAGTGCAGGAGGGCCACGGCCACGGCCTCGACGCCGTCCCGGGCCAGGCGGCGGGCCAGCCGGCGGACCTGCTCGGCGTCGACCGGGACCTCCTCGCTGCCGTCGGCCAGGACCCGCTCCGCGACCTCGTGGCGGAGCCGCCGGGGGACCAGCGGCTCGGGCATCTCGAGGAACAGGTCGTAGAGGTCGTACCGGAGCTCGCGGCGGATCGTGATCGTGTCCTTGAACCCCTTGGTGGCGACCAGGCCGGTCACGGCGCCCTTGCGCTCGATCAGGGCGTTGGCCACGAGGGTGGTCCCGTGGACGACCTCGCTCACGTCGCCGGCCTCGACCAGCTCGAGCAGGCGCGAGATGCCGGTCTCGACCGCGACGGAGGGATCGCTCGGGGTGGTCAGGACCTTGGCGTTGGCCCGCACCCGCCCCCCCACCAGGAGCACCAGGTCGGTGAACGTGCCGCCGATGTCGACGGCGATGCGGGCGTCGGCGGAACCCCGTCTCTTCGCCATCCCCCTACCCGGTCCGGATCGGTGCGGACGGCCGCGCGGCCGTCCGGGAAGTCTCTTGACGTCGAGACATCATAGACGAACGCTCGCGAGGATGCGACGCGTGGAACCGGACGCCGGCCCGGCCGGTCCCGGGCACGGCCGGACGGGGTCGGGATACGATCGGGCCCATGCGAGCGACCGGGGAAACGGAAGCGGTGACCCGGCGGGTGTCGTCGATTGTGGCGGGCAAGCCCGCGGCCGAGGCGCCCGGGGGCGTCCTCGAGGTCCCGAACCCGGCCCACCTCTCGGAGACCGTGTGCGAGGCGCTCCTCGGCGACGCGGACACGTTCGTCGAGGCCTGTCGGATCGCCCGCGAGGCCCAGGCCGCCTGGTCGGCCATCCCGGCCCCGGTCCGGGGCCGCGCGGTCCAGCAGCTCGGCCGGCTGGTGGAGGACAACCAGGAAGCCCTCGCGCGGATCCTGACGCGCGAGATCGGCAAGCCGTACGCGGAGTCGCTCGGCGAGGTGCAGGAGGTCGTCGACACCTGCGCGTTCTTCCTGTCCGAGGGCCGCAGGCTGTACGGGCACACCGTGCCGAGCGAGCTGCCCGACAAGCAGCTGTTCACGTTCCGGGCGCCGGTCGGCGTGGCGGCCATCGTCACCGCCGGGAACTTCCCCGTGGCCGTCCCGTCCTGGTACCTGGTGCCGGCGCTCCTGTGCGGCAACGCGGTGGTGTGGAAGCCGGCCGAGTACGCGCCGGCCACGTCCGAGGCCTTCGCCCAGCTGTTCCTCCACGCCGGGCTGCCCCAGGGCGTGTTCGGCCTGGTGCTGGCGGACGGGCCCGCCACCTTCGCGGGGCTCGAGCGAGCCCTGGACGCCGGGCTCGTGGACAAGGTCGGGTTCACCGGGTCCACGGACGTCGGGCGGCGGATCGGCGAGCTCTGCGGGCGGCACCTGCAGTCGCCCTGCCTGGAGCTCGGCGGCAAGAACCCGCTGGTGGTGATGCCGGACGCCGACCTCGACCTCGCCGTCGACGGCGCCCTGTTCAGCGGGTTCGGCACGGCGGGGCAGCGGTGCACGTCGCTGGGCACCGTGATCGTGCACCGGTCGGTGCACGACGACTTCCTCGAGCGGTTCACCGCTGCCGTGGAGGACGCGGCGATCGGCGAGCCGATGGAGGACGTGCTGTACGGGCCGATGATGAACGCGCGGTTCTGCGACCGGTTCCTGGGCTGGCTCGACCTGGTGCGGCCGCATCACGCGCTCCACGGCTCGACCGCGACCGGCCGGATCACGCGGGACGCGCCCCGGGCGGGGTTCGTGGGCGACCCGGAGGACGGCCTGTACTGCCACCCGACGATCGTCGACGGCGTGACGATCGACGACGAGCTGTACCGGACGGAGACGTTCGGGCCGATCGTCGGCGTGGCCTCGTTCGAGACGTTCGACGAGGCCATGGCGCTCGCGAACGGCCACGGGTACGGGCTCTCGTCGTCGATCTACACGCGCGACCCGCTGCACGTGTTCCGGTTCCGCGAGCGGATCTCGGCGGGCATGGTGAGCGTGAACAACTCCACGTCCGGGGCCGAGGCGCACCTGCCCTTCGGCGGCAACGGCCGGAGCGGCAACGGCTCGCGGCAGGCGGGGATCTGGGTCCTCGACCAGTTCACCCGGTGGCAGGCCATGAACTGGGACTACTCGGGGCGGCTCCAGAAGGCCCAGATGGACGTGGCCGACGTGACCGCCGACCTCGCCTTCCGGCTGGCGCCGTGAACGAGCGCGTGAGCGAGCCCGCCGCCGCGACCGACGACCGCCCGACGATCGTGCGCGCCGGCCGGCTCGTGGACACGCAGGCCGGCGAGGTCCGCCGCGCCCAGGTGCTCGAGATCCGGGGCGAGCGCGTGGTGTCGGTCGGGCCCGACGAGGGCCGGTACCCGGACGGCGCTCGCGTGGTCGACCTGTCCGGCTCCACCGTGACGCCGGGGCTGATCGACTGCCACGCGCACCTCGTCGGCCTCGAGGAGCACGAGGGCACCCCGGACTACGCGGCGCTCCTGGGCCGGACCGGCGCCCAGGAGGCGCTGGCCGGGGTCCGGAACGCGCGCCGGACGCTCGAGGCCGGGTTCACGACCGTCCGCGACGTGGGCACGTTCCGGGCGTTCGTGGACGTTGCCCTGCGCGAGGCGATCGACGCCGGGTGGACCCCGGGACCGCGGATGCGGTGCGCGGGTGCCTACGTCACGTGCTCGACCGGCGGGGGCGACATCCCGGCGGTGGCGCCGGACGTCGTGGTGCCGCGCGAGCTCCGGTTCGGCGTGGCGAACTCCGTGGACGAGGTCCGGCGGGTGGTGCGCGAGCTCCTCCACGGCGGGGCCGACTTCATCAAGGTCATCGCCACCGGCGCCGTGATGACCCGGGGGACCAGCCCGGGCGCGCCGGAGTTCAGCGAGGCCGAGCTCCGGGCGGCGGTCGAGGAGGCGGCCCTGTACGGGACGCACGTGGCGGCCCACGCCCACGGGCCCGAGGGGATCCTCCGGGCCGTGCGGGCGGGCGTGCGTTCGATCGAGCACGGCTCGCTGATGGACGACGCCTCCATCGACCTGATGGCCGAGCGCGGGACGTTCCTCGTGGCCGACATCTACAACGGGGACTGGATCGCCGAGACCGGCCGGGCCCAGGGGTGGCCCGAGGAGATCCTCCGCAAGAACGACGAGACCACGCAGGCGCAGCGGGACGGGTTCCGCAAGGCGGTGAAGGCGGGGGTACGGATCGCGTACGGGACCGACAGCGGGATCTATCCCCACGGGCTCGAGGCCCGGCAGCTCCCGTACATGGTCCGGCACGGGATGACCCCGATGCAGGCGATCCAGAGCGCCACGATCGTCGCGGCCGAGCTGCTCGGGTGGCAGGATCGCGTGGGGTCGCTGGCCCCGGGACGCTTCGCCGACCTGGTCGCGGTCCGGGGCGACGCGATGGAGGGCGAGCTCGAGGCCTTCGCCGAGGTCGCGTTCGTGATGAAGGGCGGCCGGGTGGTCAAGGACGCGCGGGCCGCCTGACGGGCGGGCCCGGGGCATCCGGCCCGGCCGGGAGGCGCCCGGATGCGCCATGATGTCCCCGGCAGCAGGCCGGCTCGGGAAGGAGCGCTCCGATGAAGACCTGTCCCTACTGCGCGGAGGAGATCAAGGACGAGGCGATCAAGTGCCGGTGGTGCCTGAGCTGGCTGGTCGAACCCGTGCCGCAGGCGGCCGTGACCCCGCCGCCCGGCGTGGGGGAGACCCGTTTGGAGCAGGAGGCCGGGTCGGCGTCCGCGGGGGGCACCGGCGCCGGGATGGCGACGCCGGCGGCGGGCGTGGGTGCTCCGGCCCCGGAGACCGGCGCGGCAGGGAGCTCGTCCACGATGCAGGAGACCCAGCCGATCACCCAGGTGGCCGCGCCCGAGGACCGGATCGAGTTCACGCACTCGGGGGAGCGGTACCTGCTGGGGTACGGTCGCGACTACTTCGGGATCTGGGATCGCCAAGCGCCGGCGTCGCCGATCCACCGGTTCCCCCGGACCGACGACGGATGGCGGGACGCGTGGCAGCGCTACGTGGCGATCGAACGCAACTTCATGGACCTGCGGACGGGGAGCGGCTAGGTCGGGATCGCGATCGGAGCGGGCGACGGGAATCGAACCCGCACCGCCAGCTTGGAAGGCTGGGGCTCTAC
>JBHGAT010000158.1:0-4899 GCA_041946645.1 Candidatus Velamenicoccus archaeovorus
CGGCGGCAATCGGAAACGCTACGAGGGGGAACGAAGCGGCGCGAGGGGCGCGCGCTTCGGCGAAAGGAGCGCACCACATGAGCAAGGTTCGTCTGGCGATCGTCGGCGTGGGCAACTGCGCGTCGTCGCTCGTGCAGGGCCTGGAGCACTACAAGGACGCCGATCCCGAGGACCGCGTGCCGGGCCTGATGCACGTGCAGCTCGGCCCGTACCACGTCCGCGACGTCGAGCTCGTCGCGGCGTTCGACGTGGACGCCAAGAAGGTGGGCACGGACGTGGCCGAGGCCATCGTCTCGGAGCCCAACAACACCATCCGGTTCGCCGACGTGCCGCCCACCGGCGTCATGGTCTCGCGCGGCCCGACCCTCGACGGGCTCGGCAAGTACTACCGGGACACGATCCAGGAGTCGGACGCCGCTCCCGTCGACGTGGCCTCCCTCCTCCGCGAGGTCGAGGCCGACGTCCTGGTCTCGTACCTCCCCGTGGGCAGCGAGGAGGCCGCCAAGCACTATGCGCAGGCCGCGATCGAGGCCAAGGTGGCGTTCGTGAACTGCCTGCCGGTGTTCATCGCCTCGGACCGGGCGTGGGCCAAGCGGTTCGTGGAGGCGGGCGTCCCGATCGTCGGCGACGACATCAAGAGCCAGGTCGGCGCCACGATCGTCCACCGGATCCTGACCAAGCTCTTCGAGGACCGCGGCGTCAAGCTCAACCGGACCTACCAGCTGAACTTCGGCGGCAACATGGACTTCATGAACATGCTCGAGCGCGAGCGCCTGGTCTCCAAGAAGCGGTCCAAGACCCAGTCCGTCCAGAGCCAGCTCGAGAAGCCGCTGGACCACCACGACATCCACATCGGGCCCTCGGACTACGTGCCGTGGCTCGAGGACCGGAAGTGGGCGCAGATCCGGCTCGAGGGACAGGCCTTCGGCGACGTCCCCCTCAACGTCGAGCTCAAGCTCGAGGTGTGGGACAGCCCCAACTCGGCCGGCATCGTGATCGACGCGCTGCGGTGCGCCAAGCTGGCCAAGGACCGGGGCGTGGCCGGACCGTTGATCGGGCCGAGCGCGTACTTCATGAAGTCCCCGCCGGTGCAGTTCACCGACGAGGCCGCCCGCGAGATGGTCGAGGAGTTCATCCTCGGCAACGGGGCCAGCAAGCGGGCGGACTGGACGGCGTTCTTCGACTCGCAGCCCGCGTAGATCCCGCAAGGAGATGATCGTGCGATGGGCCGGCTCGACCGGCCCATCGGCGCCTCCGGGTGGAACACTGGGGCCATGAGGTCCACCCGCGAGCGGGCTCGGGGCGCCCTGCGCAGCCCCGACTTCCGGCGCCTGTTCGCGATCCGGCTGATCAGCCAGTCCGCCGACGGGCTGTTCCAGGCGGCACTGGTGGCCTCGGTCGTCTTCGCTCCCGATCGGCAGAGCACGGCCGCAGGGTTCGCCGTCGCCACGCTGGTGGTCTCGCTGCCGTTCTCGGTGATCGGCCCGTTCACCGGCGTGTTCATCGACCGGTGGCCACGCCGAGCCATCCTCACGGTGGCTCCGTGGCTCCGGGCGGCGTTGGTATGGATGGTGCTGTTCGACCCCCGGGGGCAGGCGGTGCCGTTCTACGCCGGGGCCCTGTGGGTCCTGTCGGTGAACCGGTTCTACCTGGCGACGGCCCAGGCGGTGGTGCCCCGGCTGGTCCCCATCGAGGACCTGCTGATGGCCAACTCGATGGCCACCGTGGGCGGGACCGTGGCGCTCCTGGTCGGCGTGTTCGTGGGCGGGTGGCTGGCCGACCTCTCCGGCAACGTCCCGGTGATCGTGCTCGCCGGCCTGATGTGGCTGGTCGCGTCGGCGGTGGCGGCTCGGATCACCACGGACCTGGTGCCCCACCAGCTGCCCGAGGGGCCCATGCGCGACGAGCTCCAGCGGGTGGCCCGGGAGTTCGTCGACGGCCTCGGCCGGCTGGTCCACACGCCGAGGGCGCTCGGGCCCATCACCTCGATCACGCTCGACCAGATGGGCCAGGGCATCGTGCTGGTGCTCTCGCTGGTGGTCTTCCGCGAGCGGTTCGAGGCCGGCGTGGGGTCGTTCTCCAACCTGATCGGCGCCGGGGGCGCCGGCGTACTCCTGGGGATCGTCACGGTGGGTGCGCTCGAGGAGCGGTTCGCCAAGGAGCGGATCGTGTCGGGCGCGTTCCTGATCGGGGGCGCGGTGCTGCTGCTCGTGTCCACGTACATCACGGGGTGGTCGGTGCTGGCGGCGAGCTTCGCGGTGGGGCTCACGTTCGCATGGAAGAAGATCCCCATCGACACGATGGTCCAGGAGGCCATCCCCGACGGGTACCGGGGTCGCGTGTTCGCGGTGTACGACGTGCTCTACAACGGGTCACGCATCGTGGCGGCGTTCATCGCCGTCCCGATGCTCCCGCACCTCGGCCCGGCCTGGTCGGTGGCGCTGATCGGCGCCGCCTTCCTGCTGTGGGCGCCGGTGCTCCCTCGCTGGGTGGCGCGGGCGCCGGAGCTCGTCATCCGCTTCTACGAGGGCGCGAAGGCCGAGGAGTGGCCGCGCGCCGTCGTGTGGGGCGGGGTCGAGGAGGCCGTCCAGGTCCGGCGGAGCTGGCTCGAGGAACGCAACGGCACCCGCCGGGCCTGCTTCCGTCTGGCCATGGAGGACGGGACCGTGATCGAGGTCTCCCGCCGCGAGGGCGCCACGGGATGGTCGCTGGACCGCGAGATCTCCTGACCGGCCGGTGCCGCGACCCCTGGGCCGCGGGCGCCGCGACCGGGAGGCTCGAGCCGCGGAGGATCAAGCCGAGACGGGCTCGGTCCCGTCCTCGGTGAGCTCCACGGACAGGCCGGGCTCGACCCGCAGCGGCGCCTCGAGCGCGATGGGGGCCTCGAGCGCGGTCGGCGCCTCGACCTCAGCGTCGTGGGAGGGCCCCAGCGACGGGAGCCCCGCCCGGCGCCGCCTGGCCAGGGCCCACAGCCCGGCCAGCCCGGTGACCAGCGCGATCAGACCGCCCAGGGCGATCCCCGCCCGCGGGCCCAGGTGCTCGCCGGCCCATCCGGCGACGGGGGCACCGAACGGCGTGCTCCCCAGGAACACGATGCCGTACAGCGCCATGACCCGGCCGCGCATCTCCGGCCGCGACGTCAGCTGCAGCGTGGAGTTGGCCAGGATCATGAACGCCATGCTCGCCAGCCCCATCGGGACGAGCGCCACCAGGGCGGTCCGGAGCGTCGGCATGAGTGCCGCCACGATCGACACGGCCCCGAAGCCCACCGCGGCGACGGCCAGGCGCCGGGGGGTGGGTTGCGTCTTTCGGGCCAGCGCCAGGGCGCCGATCAGCGACCCCACGCCGAGGGCCGACAGCAGCGTCCCGTAGGTGCCGGCGTTCCCGCGGAACGTCTCCTCGGCGAACAGCGGGAACAGCACCGAGAAGTTGAACGAGAACGTGTACAGCACGGCCATCCAGATCAGCGGCAGGCGGAGGGCGGGCGTCCGCCACACGTACCGGAGCCCGTCGCGCACCTGGCCCTTCCTGCGCTCCTGCATCCCGTCGCGGATCAGCTCCTCGGCCCGCATGGCCCAGAGCGCGCCGATCACGGCGACGTACGAGACCGCGTTCACGGCGAAGGCGGGGGCCAGGCCGGCCACCGCGATCACCACGCCGGCCACGGCCGGGCCCACGATGCGGGTGGCCGTCATCACCGCGGCGTTCAGGCTCACCGCGTTGGCGAGGTCGCGTCGCCCCACCATCTCGGCGTAGAAGCTCTGCCGCGTGGGGTTGTCGAAGGACGTCACGACCCCCTGGAGGGCCGAGAGCGCGTAGACGTGCCAGAGCTGCACCGTCCCCGTCGCGACCAGGGCCCACAACGCGGCCGCGAGGATCGCGAAGGCGCTCTGGGTCCCGATGAGGATCCGGCGCTTGTCCAGGCGGTCGGCCAGCAGGCCACCCCACGCCCCGAGGAACAGCACCGGGCCGAAGTTCAGGGCGGTCTGGAAGCCCAGCGCCACGCCGCTGCCGGTGAGCTGGAGGACCAGCCACGCCGACGCGACCGATTGCATCCACGTCCCCGTCACCGAGATCAGCTGCCCCACGAAGAACAGCCGGAAGTTCCGGGAGTGGGAGACCGCGTGGAAGGTGCGATGGACCGCGAGACCCACCCGCGTCACTGCGGCCCCTCCACCAGCTCCTCCAGGATGCCCGCGGCCTCCTCGAGCACGGCGACCTTCGCCGGCTCCAGGGCTCGGAGCCGCTTGGCCAGGTAGACCTCCTTGCGGCGGCGGGACCGCTGCAGGACCTTCGCGCCCTCCGGCGTGACCCGCAGCCACGAGACGCGGCCGTCGGTGGGATCGGGCTCGCGGACGATGAGACCGGCCTCCTCCAGACCGGCCACGGCGCGGCTCATCGTGGGCGGCTGGACCTGCTCGACCGCGCAGAGCTCACCGACGGTGAGGCGTCCTCCGCGTTCGACGGCGGACAGGGCGGACAGCTTGGTCGGGGAGATGCCGTACTCGGCCTCCCGCCGGAGCCGCCGGGCCAGACGCGTGACCCCCAGCCGGAGCCGGGCGGCCAGCTCGGTGACGTCGATCGCGGTCGTGGGGGTCCGGGGCATGACGATCAGTATAGTTCGCAAAGCTAATTAGCGTCACGAACGAGTATCGGCACCCGGGCGGCGGCGCTTGAGCCGAACCGCCCCGGGGCTGCGCGGCCGTGGGAGACTGGGCCTCGGACCCCGGCGGATCTCGGGTCCTGGAGCGGACGCGTCGTGGGGATGGAGGAACGGGAGCTGCCGTGAGCCGGACGAGGCTCCTCGCCGCCGCGACGGCCTGTGCGGTCCTGGTGGGATGCACGACGGCGGCCGGGGGCGGCCGACCCGGCGGTGCCGTCCCGACGACCTCGTCCGCA
>JBHGAT010000159.1:0-4892 GCA_041946645.1 Candidatus Velamenicoccus archaeovorus
TTGCTCCGGTAGGCCCCCACGAACCCGCGCCACTCGGCCGGCAGGTCGGCCCGGTCGGCGGGTGGCGCGCCGGCGCGCCGGAGCCGGTCGGCGCCGTGGGAGGCCTCGACCACGCGGCCGGAACCGTCGCGACCGAACACCACGCGGAAGCGGTCGAGCTCGGGATGGCGGACGAGGAACGCGTCCGGGGGTGGATCGCCCTCGTCGGCGTCGGGCTCCAGGGGCGCCCGGACCGCTCCCTCGCACAGGAGGAGCCCTCCACCGGACGCGACCACATCGAACGACCGCCCCTCGCCCTCGTACCTGCCGGCGAAGTCCTCGGCGTTCGACACCGCGGCCGGATCGAGGTGGCGCACCTCGGGAAGCGGCTCGCCGGCCAGCGCGCTCCGAACGCAGGCGAGCGCGAACCGCCCGGTCGGCCGCCGGGGACCCGAGCCGTTCAGCAGCATCACCACGCCGAGCCCGTCCTCGGGGTCGACCATCAGCAGCGCGGTGAACCCGATCATGCCGCCCGTGTGGAAGATCCTGCGACGGCCGTCCTCCCGGCCGACGTAGAGCCCGTAGCCGTAGCCGAACGTGGGGTGGGCCGGGTCCCCGCCCTCGGTCACCGGCGTCGTCAGCCAGGCGAACCCCTCCGGGGACAGCACCGGCGCGCCGCCCGCGAGCAGCATCCGGGCGTACGCGGTCATGTCCACCACCGTCGACACGATGCTGCCGTCGGCCGAGTCGCTGACCGACCAGGCGGCCGGCGCCAGCGGGTGGTCCCGGTGCGGGGGCCGGTCGTCGTGGATCGTGGCGTACCCGGTCGCGAGGTCGGTCCGGACGTCGTTGGTGATCGCCGCCACGGTGTGCCGCATGCCGAGCGGCTCGAGCACGCGCTCGCGCAGCAGCTCGGGGACCGACCGCCCGGTGACCCGCTCGAGGATCAGCCCGGCCAGCTTGTAGCCGTCGTTCGAGTACCAGAACCGCTCCCCCGGGGCGAACCCCGGGACCGCGTGGCGCAGGTTCCAGACGGCCGCGAGCTCGCCCGGCGCGTCCTCCGTCCCCGTGGGGAGGCCGGACGTGTGGCTCAGCAGGTGGTGCACGGTGATCGGCCCGTACGGCTGAGGAAGCTCCACCCACGGCAGCAGGTCGGCCACCGGCGCATGCAGGTCCAGCCGTCCGGCGATCGCCTCCTGCACGGCCACGATGCCCGCGAACGACTTGCTGATCGAGCCGATCTGGAACCGTGTCTCCGGCCGGACCGGCGTTCCCGAGGCGGCATCGGCGAACCCACGGACGACCACGCCCAGGATCTCGTCGCGGTCGGTGACGGCCAGCGCCGCGCCCGCCGCGTGCATCAGGGGCAGCCGGTCCTCAAGGAAGCGACCGATGCGCTCGAACGCGTCGGACAGTCCCGCCACGGCTAGGCTGGGAAGAACAGCGCGAGCTCGCGCTCGGCGGATGCCGGCGAGTCGCTGCCGTGCACGATGTTCTCGGTGATCACGGTGGCGAAGTCCCCCCGGATCGTCCCGGGAGGCGCGGACGCCGGGTCGGTCGGACCCATCAGGGTCCTCAGCACGGCGATCGCCTGCTCGCCCTCGATGCGGGCCACCACCACCGGCCCCGACGTGATGAACGAGACCAGCTCCCCGAAGAACGGCTTGTCCCGGTGCTCGGCGTAGTGCCGATCGGCCAGGTCGCGATCGATCGTCATCATGCACAGCGCCGCGATGCGCAGGCCCTTGGTCTCGATGCGGCGGAGGACCTCGCCGGTGAGGCCGCGCCGCACGCCGTCCGGCTTCACGATGAGCAGGGTCGATTCGACCGCCATGTTCAGGGTTCCTCCCGCAACGCCCGGCGGGCGTCGGCGACAGTATAGAGAGAGCCCGTCGCCAGGATGAGGTCGGCGGGACCCGCGCTGTCCCGGGCCGCGGCGATCGCCTCCGCCACCGAGTCGAACACCTCGGGCAGCACACCGGCGTCCGTCAGCGCCGCCGCCACGCCCTCGGCCGGGCCGGAGCGCGAGCTGGTGTTCCGCGTCGCGTAGGCGCGGTCGGCGAGCGGCGCCAGCGTCCGGACGATCCCCCCGACGTCCTTGTTGGCCGAGACGGCGATCACCAGGTGCAGCCGCTCCCAGGCGAACGCCTCGCGGAGGGCCGCTGCCAGGGCCTCGGCACCGGCCGGGTTGTGGGCCCCGTCCAGGATCACCAGCGGATGGCGGTCCACGACCTCGAGCCGCCCCGGTGACGTGGTCGCCGCGAGGGCCGCGCGGAGCAGCTCGTCCGAGAGCGGTCGCTCCAGGAACGCCTCCAGCGCAACGATCGCGGCGGCGGCGCTCCCGGCCGCATGCTCCCCGAACAGGGGCAGCAGCAGATCGTCGTAGGCGGCGTGCAGCCCCCGGACGGACACCAGCTGACCCCCGACCGCCTGGCGGCGGGAGCGCACGGCGAAGTCCTCGCCCTCGACCAGCAGCCGCGCCTCGTACTCGCGGCACCGGTCCCGGATCACCGCGAACGCGTCGGGTGGCTGCGTCCGGGAGACGACGATCTTGCCCGGCTTGACGATCCCGGCCTTCTCGGTCGCCACCTCCGCGACGGTCGAGCCGAGCTCGGGGTGGTCGAGCGAGATGGGGCACAGGATGGCGACGTCGCCCGCCACGAGGTTGGTGGCGTCCCAGGTCCCACCCATGCCGACCTCGAACACCCCGAGCGACACGGGCTTGTCCGCGAACCACAGGAAGGCCAGCGCGGTCAGCACCTCGAAGTACGTGACCCGCTCCCCCCGAGCATCGACGGTCCGGAGGATCGGGAGCAGGTGCTCGTAGGTCTCCGCGAACTCCTCCTCGGAGACGTCCTCCCCGCAGATCCCGATCCGCTCGGTCACCGAGTGCAGGTGGGGCGAGAGGTACGTGCCCGCTCGGAGCCCGTGAGCGCACGCCAGCGAGGTCACCAACCGCGCCGTGGTGGTCTTCCCGTTGGTGCCGGTGACGTGGATCGTGGGGTACGTGAGCTGGGGGTCGTCGAGCAGCTCGACGATGGCGGTGATCCGGGACAGGTCCGGCACCATCCGCTCGGGCTGGCGGGACTCCAGGTCGGCGAGGGCCTGCGCGAACCGCACGGCTAGGCGGTGGCCAGCTCGGTCTCGACGGCGAACCCGTCGGCCTCGACCGTCGCGAGCTCGGCGATGCCGCCCGCCTCCTTGAGGTCGACCGCGGCCAGCGACAGCGCACCGAGCCGCTCGGCCGAGTCCCGCACCGTCACGCGACGCACCGGCGTCCGCAGGGACACCTTGGCCAGGGCCTTCTCCTTGCGGACCGCGGTGAGCACGTCGGCGGCGACCCGGTACACCGCGGCGTCCCCGTCGACGTGGGGCTCGAGCTCGTCGGGCCGGGGCCAGCTCGAGCGGTGGATCGAGCCCGAGCGCCACCACGACCACACCTCCTCGGTGACGTAGGGCAGGAACGGCGCGAACAGCCGCAGCTGCACGTCCAGCGCGAGCCGGAGCGCCGAGACGGCCGAGGCGGCCCGGTCGGGCCCGTGCCCGCCGTAGGCCCGCTGCTTCACCAGCTCGAGGTAGTCGTCGCAGAACGCCCAGAAGAAGCGCTCGGTCACCTCGAGGGCGCGGGCGTGATCGTAGTCCTCGAACGCCGCCGTGGCCTGCTCCACGACGGTGCGCAGGTCGGCCAGCATGGCCCGATCGACGGCCTCGGTCACCGGTCCCTCGGGGGCGTCCATCGACAGCGCGAACCGGGAGGCGTTCAGGATCTTGATGGCCAGGCGGCGCCCCACCCGCATCTGCTGCTCGTCGAACGTGGCGTCCACGCCGAGCCGCGCGCTCCCGGCCCAGTACCGCACCGCGTCGGCGCTGTGCCGCTCGAACATCTCCACCGGCGTGACCACGTTGCCCTTGGACTTGGACATCTTCTTGCGCTCGGGGTCCATGACGAAGCCGCTGATCGCGGCGTCGGTCCAGGGCAGGGAGCCGTGCTCGAGCTCGGCCCGCAGCACCGTGTAGAAGAGCCACGTCCGGATGATCTCGTGCGCCTGGGGACGAAGGTCCATCGGGAAGACCCGCTCGAACAGGTCCGGGTCGTCCCCCCAGCGCGCCGCGATCTGCGGGCTGAGCGAGGACGTGGCCCACGTGTCCATCACGTCGGGATCGCCCACGAAGCCGCCCGGCCGGCCCCGCTGCTCGGCCGTGTAGCCCGGCGGCACGTCCTCCTGCGGGTCGATCGGGAGGGCCGACTCGTCGGGCAGGATCGGGTCGTCGTGGTCGGGCCGGCCCCGGTCGTCGAGCCGGTACCAGACGGGGAACGGGACGCCGAAGTAGCGCTGCCGGCTGACCGCCCAGTCCGTGTTCAGCCCCTCGACCCAGGACGCGTACCGAGCGCCCATGAACGCCGGGTGCCACCGGAGCTCGCGCCCGCGCTCCAGCAGGCGCTCGCGAAGGCGGAGCGTGTGCACGAACCACTGGCGGCTGGTGATCACCTCGAGGGGGCGCTCGCCCCGCTCGTAGAACTTCACGACGTGGCGGACCGGCCGCGGCTCGCCGATCAGGTGCCCCGAGTCCCGGAGCAGCTCGGCGATCCGGCGGCGGGCGCGCCGGGCGGGCAGCCCGGCCAGCTCCTCCTGGGCCCGCCGGGCGGCCTGGACGTCTGAGGACCCCCAGCCGGGCTCGCCCCACCGGGGCGGCGCGATCGTCCCGTCCCGCCCGATCACGACGCGGGTGGGCAGGCCGAGCTCGCGCCACCACGTGACGTCGGTGAGGTCGCCGAACGTGCAGATCATGGCGATCCCGGTGCCCTTGTCGGGCTCGGCCAGCGGATGGGCCACCACCGGGACCGGCACGCGGAACAGCGGCGTGAGGACCGTGCCGCCGACCAGCGACCGGTACCGCTCGTCGTCGGGGTG
>JBHGAT010000016.1:0-14909 GCA_041946645.1 Candidatus Velamenicoccus archaeovorus
GCGATGGACGGGGTCCCGTACATCACCCAGGATCCGATCATGCCGGGCGGGTACTTCACCTACGAGTTCACGATCAAGGACCCCCCGGGGATGTACGTCTACCACTCGCACTTCAACTCGACCGAACAGGTCGGCAAGGGGCTGTACGGGGCGCTGATCGTGGAGCCCAAGGACGGCGACTGGGCGAGCGTGTACGGCCACCACGTGGACACGGAGTTCACGCTCTTCACGGGCGACGGGCCGCTCGGCTACGTCGTGAACGGCAAGAGCTTCCCGGCCACCTGGCCCATCGTGGCTCGGCGGGGCGACTGGGTGCTGATCCACCTGGCCAACGACGGCGCCCAGCTGCACCCGATGCACCTGCACGGGTTCCACTTCGAGGTCGTGGGGCAGGACGGCTTCCCGCTGGCGCAGCCGTACATGGCCGACACGCTGGTGGTGGCTCCGGGTCAGCGCTTCGACGTGCTGGTCCACGCCGAGTACCCGGGCGTGTGGGCGTTCCACTGCCACATCCTCCCGCACGTGGAGGGGCCGGAGGGGATGTTCGGGATGGTCACGGCGCTCGTCGTCGAGGAGCCGAAGGGCTAGAGCGGCAGGAGGAGACGGACGGTCGTGCCCCGGTCCGGGGCGCTGTCGATCGCGACCTCGCCGCCGAGCGCCGCCATCCGCTGCTCGAGGTTGGTGAGCCCGTCGCCCCGCCGGACCGAGGCCGGGTCGAACCCCCGGCCGTCATCGTCGATCTCCATCACGGCCGCATGGCCGTTGCGGTAGAGCGAGAGCCGGCACGTCGAGGCCTCGGCGTGCCGGCCCACGTTCGAGAGCGACTCGCGCGCGAGCTGGATCAGGTCGCCCGCCTGCGGCGTGACCTGCGAGGCCACCTCCGGGTCCACGTCCACGACGGTGACCACGCCGCTCTTCTGCTCGAACTCCTCGCCGAGGGCGCGCAGCGCCTGGTCGAGCTGCCGGTCGGCCAGGATGCCCGGCCGCAGGCCGAAGATGTAGTTGCGCAGGTCCCGGATCACCCGGTCGAGCTCGGCCACGGCGCCCTCGATCCGGCCGGCCAGGTCCCGGTCGGGGGTCATCATCGCCGTGCCCTGGAGCCCCATCCCCACCGCGAACAGCGACTGGATCACGCCGTCGTGGAGCTCCTTGGCGATCCGCTCGCGGTCCTCGAGCACCAGCAGCCGCTGGATCTCATGCTGCGCGCGCGCGTACTCGAGCGCCACGGAGGCCTGGTCGGCGAAGCTCTCGAGCAGGCGGACGTCCTCCTCGCCGAACCGTCGCCCGCCGGCGAGGTTGGCAGCCATCAAGGTGCCGAACGCATGTCCCTGCGACATCAAGGGGACGAAGATGCACGGCCCGAACCGCCCCATCTTCACGACCGGTTGGTACGCCCGCTCGTCCCGCGAGATGTCGTCGAGCGCGATGGCCGCGCCCGAGCTGACCACCTCGCCGGAGATCGAGCCCTCGATGGGGAAGGTGGCGTCCCGGAGCTGCTCGGCCCCGGTCCCGTCGGCCACGCGGATCGTGAGCTGCCCGCTCCCGGTCTCGGGGATGGCCACGGTGGCGACCTCGGCGCCCACCAGCTCCCGCGCCCGGGCGGCGATCACCGAGAGGGCCTCGTCCGGCTGCGTCCCGGACAGGATGGCCGTGGCGATCTCGCGTACCGCCTCGAGCCACCGTTGCCGTCGCTCGGCCTGCCGGTACAGCCGCGCGTTCTCGATGGCCACGGCGGCTTGTGCCGCGAGCACGGCCAGATCGTGCTCGTCTTCCTCGGTGAACGCGGGGGCTCCCTGCTTCTCGGTCAGGTAGATGTCGCCGAACGTCTCGCTCCGGGAGCGGATCGGCATCCCCAGGAAGGAGCGCATCTCGGGATGGTGCTCCGGGAACCCCACCGAGCGCGGATCGGCTCGGATGTCGGCGATGCGGAGCGGTTCGTCGCGCTCGATCAGCGCGCCGAGGATCCCGTGTCCGGCCGGTGGCTCGCCGATCGCCTCGCGCTCCGCGTCCGACACGCCGCTCGTGAGGAACTCGACCAACCGGCCGTCGGGCCCGATCACGCCGAGGGCTCCGTACCGGGCACCGGTGATCTCGACCGCCAGCTCCACGATGCGCTGGAGCACCGCCTCGAGCGAGAGCTCGGACGAGAGGGCCAGTCCGGCCTCGATCAGCCTCTCACGGCGGTCCATCAGCCACCCTGAGACTACCGTTCCCGGCGACCCCGCGGCGGGGTCAAGGGCCGAAGGTCACGCCCCGCCGAGGGCGCGCTCCCCGACCATCCGGCCCGGTCGGGGCCGGGTCCTGCGCCTCGGGGGGCCGGGCCCTCCGGCCCTAGGGCGCCTCGGCATGCCCTCCTAGCCTGGTTCCCGGAGGGCATGAGATGGCGATCCAGGAGGCGACCATGAAGCGGACGGTCCAGGACGTGATGACCCGGACGGTCGTCGTCGTGCGCGGATCGACCCCCTTCAAGGAGGTCGTCGGCAAGATGCAGCAGTACCGCGTGAGCGCGGTCCCCGTCGTGGACGACGAGGCCAAGCTCATCGGCATCGTCTCCGAGGGAGACCTCATCTTGAAGGAAGACCCCCTGCTGGAGGGCGACCCCCACCTGCTGGAGGGCCGGCAGCGCCGGATCGATCGCGAGAAGCACGCCGGGCTGGTGGCCGCGCAGCTGATGACCACGCCGGTCGTCACGGTGACGCCCGAGGCGTCCCTGGGCGATGCGGCCCGGCTGATGCACCGGCATCAGGTCAAGCGTCTGCCCGTGGTCGGGCCCGGCGGCGAGGTGCTCGGCATCGTCTCGCGGGCCGACCTGCTCAAGGTCTTCCTGCGCCAGGACGCCGAGATCGAGGCCGAGATCCGCGAGGACATCATCCGGCGCACGCTGTGGATCGAACCGAGTACCATCCGCGTCGTGGTTCGGAGCGGCGTGGTGGGGCTGGAGGGGCAGATCGAGCGGCGGAGCCTGATCCCCGTGCTGATCGGCCTGGTCCAGGCGGTCGAGGGCGTGGTCGGCGTCGACAACCACCTCACGTACCTGGAGGACGACACCTCCCCGTCGCACGAGCTGCCCCTGCCGTGGACGGCCATCACCCCGGGGCCGGGGCGGTGAGCCCCGAGGCGGCTCCCCCCTTCACCCGGATCCTGGCCGGGACGGACGGCTCGGAGCGGGCCGAGGAGGCGGTCCGTCAGGCGGCGCGGCTGGCCGCCGTGATGGGCGCCTCGCTCCGGGTGGCCTTCGTGATCGACGCACGTCACCCCCACGACGATCCGGACCTGGAGGCTCGGGCCGAGGAGCTGCTCCGGCGGGCCGGGACGATCGCCGCTCACGAGGGCGCCGAGGCCACCACGCGGGTGCTCGCCGGCGACCCCGCCGAGGCGCTGCTGGGGGAGGCCGCCGAGCACGGGGTGGACCTCGTGTGCGTCGGTCCCGACGCCGGCGTGCTGGGCGGTGCGATCCGGATCGGCCGGGTGACGGCGCACGTCCTCCGGCACGCGCCGACCTCGGTGCTGCTGGCCCGGGGCCGGCCCGAGGGCTTCCCCCACCGGATCCAGTGCGGGGTAGACGGCTCGGACAGCTCGGTGGACACCGCCCGCCTGGCCGGGGCCGTCGCCGCCTCGACCGGTGCCGAGCTCCGCCTGCAGCACGTGATCCCGATCTTCCGGGGCGACAACCAGGCCTGGAGCCTGGACGAGTCCGAGGACACGCCGTCCGAGCTCGAGCCGGCGGTGGCCGCCGTGCGCGAGCTCGGCGTGGAGCCGATCCGGGAGATGGCCATGGGCCGGCCCGAGCACGCGCTGGTCGAGAGCGCCCGCCGCGACAAGGTCGACCTGACCGTCGTGGGACACCGGGGGCTGTCGGGGGTGGCCCGCGTGCTGCTCGGCAGCGTGAGCGAGTACGTGGCCCAGCACGCGCCGTGCTCGGTGCTGGTGGCCCGTCTGGCCCGGGGCTGACCTCGCCCGAGCCCTACCCGGCGGCCGCCCTGGCCGCGAGCGGCTTGACCTGCGGAGCCTCCTGGACGCGGATGCGGGCATCGACGATCAGCGCGCCGTGGGAGAGCACCATCACCGGGTTGCAGTCCATCTCGGCGATCTCGGGCAGGGCGTCGACCATCGCGCCCACCCGCAGCAGAACCTCCTCGAGCGCGGCGACGTCCGCCTTGGGCGCGCCGCGGAACCCGTCGAGCAGCGGGAAGGTCTTGAGCGAGCGGACCATCTCGGCCGCGTCCAGGTCGGTGATGGGCGTGACGCTCACGGACACGTCGCGCACGAGCTCCACGGCGGTCCCGCCCGCGCTCACCGCGAGCACCGGGCCGAACACCGGATCGTGGGCCACCCCGACCAGCATCTCGACGCCGCCCCGCACCATCTCCTGGACCAGGAAGCCCTCGAGCGTGAGCCCCGCCGCGGTGACCCGCTCGGCCATCTCGTCCGCCGCCCGCGAGACCTCGGTGGGTCCGGTGAGCCCCAGCCGGACGGCCCCGACGTCGGTCTTGTGGAGGATGTCCGGTCCGAACGCCTTCAGCGCGACCGGCGCGCCGATCCTGGCGGCGGCCTCCCCGGCCGCCTGGGGGGTCGCGGCCCGCTCCGAGCGCACCACCGGCAGGCCGTAGCACGCGAGGAGCCGGTCGACCTCCTCCGCCGAGAGCCACTCGCCCGAGACGTCGACCTCCCGGCGCTGGAGCGCCGCCGCCACGATCGCGGCGGCCTCGTCGGTCCGCAGGTCGTGGAACCGGGGCACCGTGCCCTCGGGCTTCTCGCGCCACCGGCCGTAGGCGCAGGCGTGGGCCATCGCGATGGCCGCCTGCTCGGGGAACGCGAACGAGGGGATCCGGGTGCCGTCGCTCGCGAGCTCGGCCGGCAGGCCCTTGGCCGACATGAAGGTGGTGGCGATGGGGATCCGGCCCTGCGTGTCCGCCACGCCCGCGGCGATCCCGTGCGCGATCTCCTCGGCCCGGGCCGCCTGCGGCGGGATGAAGATCACGATCATCGCGTCGACCTCGGGGTCCCGTGCGACCGTGGCGATCGTGCGCCGGTAGTCGTCGGCGCTGGCCGAGGCCACCATGTCGACGGGGTTGCCCACCGACCCGACCGAGGGCAGGAAGCTCCGGAGCTCGCTCTGCGTGGCCTCGGTGAGCGGTGGGACCCGCAGGCCGTTGGCCTCGCACGTGTCGGCGCAGAGGATCCCCAGGCCGCCGGCGTTGGTCACGATCGCGATCCGGTCGCCCTTGGGGGGCGGTTGGTTGGCCAGGATCGTGGCCACGTCGAACATCTCCTCGAGCGTCTCGGTGCGGATGATCCCGGCCTGCCGGAACAGCGCGTCCACGGTCACGTCGGACGCCGCCAGCAGGGCGCCGGTGTGCGAGGCGGCGGCCCGCGCCCCCGCCGCGCTCCGACCCGACTTCACCGCGACGATCGGCTTGCGCCGGCCCACCGCACGGGCCAGACGCGCGAACCGCCTGGGGTGCCCCACGGACTCCATGTAGAGGAGGATCACATCCGTCCCGGGGTCCTCGTTCCAGTACGCGATCAGGTCGCTGCTCGAGATGTCCGCCTTGTTCCCGACCGAGATGAACGTGGACAGCCCCAGTCCGAGGTCCGACGCGTACTGCATCACCGCGATGCCGAGGGCGCCCGACTGCGACAGGAAGGCCACGTTGCCGGGCGGCGGGTAGACCGTCGCGAACGTCCCGTTCAGGCGGATCGGGGGGGCCGTGTTCACGATGCCCATGCAGTTGGGGCCGATCATCCGCATCCCGAAGCGGCGGCAGATGTCGATCAGCTCCTCCTGCCGGGCCGGCCCGTCGCCGCCGACCTCCCCGAACCCCGACGAGATCACCACGAGCCCCCGGACACCCTTCTCGCCGCACTCGGTGGCGGCCGCGGCGACGAGCGGTGCCGGCACGGCGATGAAGGCGACGTCGATCTGCCCGGGGACCTGGAGGATCGATGGGTACGCCGGCACGCCGTGGACCACGCTGGCCTTGGGGTTCACCGGGTACACGGGCCCGTGGAACTCGGCCGTGAGCAGGTTGTGGAACAGCATGCCGCCGATGCTGCTCGAGTCGCGGGACGCCCCGATCACGGCGACGGCGCCGGGCTCGAGGAACGTCTGCATCGCGTTGACCGCGGCCTCGGTCTCCCGCCGCTCGAAATGCGCGATGGCCTCCTCGGTCAGCAGGATCGGGAACTCCACCTCGATGCTGCCGGGCGTGGCCCGGATCGACACCGGGAAGCCGCTGTTGCGGAACACGTTGACCATCGTGTGGTTCTCCGGGAGGACCTCGGCCACGAACACCGTGATGCCGTGCTCGGCCGCGGCCTGGGCCAGCTGCCCGAGGAGGATCGAGCCGATCCCCCGGCCCTGCCACTCGTCGGCCACGGACAGGCCGATCTCGGCCCGCCCGCCCTCGATCCGCGTGTACTGCGCGCCGCCGATCATCCGGCCCTCGTCGCCGCCCGACAGGACGAGCAGCGTGATGTGGTCCCGGTAGTCGACGTCCACGACCCGTTCGGCCACGGCGCGGACGTCGATCGCGGTGCCCCAGAAGCGCAGGCGGCGGGTCTCCGGCGACAGGCCGATCAGGTAGTCCTCGACACGGGTCGCGTCCGAGGGCCGGGCCGGCCGGATCCGGACGGTGGACCCGTCGCGCAGGACCACGTCGGAAGCGAGGTACGCGGGGTACTCGCTCACGCTCGTCATCCTAGCGATGTCCATGGGGAGCCCGTTCCCATGCTCGTCCCCCGCCGAGCCCGGCACGGGGACCGATGGTCCCGGTGTTCCGAGGTCTACCCGACGGCGTCGGGAACGGGCTCGTCGGCCGGCGGCCGGGCCGCCCGGGGAGCCGCGGGGCGCGCGTGGGCGGGCCGCGGGGCGCGCTCCGGCCGGTGGCCGGCGGTGAGCCCCCGGACCAGGACCAGGAACAGCACCACGACCCCGGTGCCGACGTAGATCCACCACATCCACGGTCGAGCGGTGTCCGTCCCCGCGAAGACGCCGTGCACCATCGACAGGATGAACGTCGGCACGGCGAGGAGGTGGCTCCGGCGCCACCAGAGCGTCCCCACCCGCTTGCGGATCCACGAGGCGACGATCACCAGCACCATCCCGTACATCGCCGCGATGCCGAAGGCGACCGCCACCGGTCGGTAGGACGAGCGCCCCGGGATCAGGACGTCGGCGGGGCCGAACGGCAGGAACCGGTCGACCAGCAGGCCGCCCAGGTGGATCGCCAGCAGGACCAGCCCGCTGGTGGACATGAACTGGTGCACGGTGGTCGCCGTGGCCCTCGACACCCGCTTGCCGAGCAGGCTCGTGGTCGCGATCAGGCCCCAGCACACCGAGAGGAACAGCATCGCGTAGGCGCCGATCCCGGCGGCCCGCAGGACGATCCAGTTGGTCACGCCGGGACCTCCGTGGCCACCTCGCCGTCGACGTTCATGAGCACCCGGCCGTCGGTCGTGACGAGCACCCCCGTCACGTGGTCCAGGCTCGAGGGGCCCGACAGCAGCGCCCACTTGGACCGGATCTCGGCCTCGGCACAGGTCTCGGCCCACACCGTGGCCTGCAGGATGCCGGTGTCGGCCGGCAGGGCGGTGCGCGGGTCGATCAGGTGGTGCCGCCCCGGCCCCCAGGCCCGCGCCGTGATCGAGGAGGTGGCCACCGCGCCGCGGTCCACCCGGATGCGCAGGACCTCCGCACCCGGGACCTCGGGGTCGTCGATCCCGATCGGGAAGCCGTCGAGCGGCGGTGAGCCGGCGATCCGGAGGTCCCCCCCGGCGTTCACGATGGCCCAGGGCAGGCCCTGGCCCACGGCGTCGTGGGCGGCCAGGTCGACGGTCCAGCCCTTGGCGATGCCGCCGAAGTCCAGCCCCACGCCGACCGGGAGGCGGACCAGGTCGCCGTCGAGCTCGACGTCCGGCCACCGCCCACACGGCTCGCTGGGGTGCAGGGCGTCCCGTGCGCCGGCGATCAGCTCGTCGAAGTCGCGGTCGTACCCCGCGGCGACGAGCGCCGGGAGCACGGTGGGGTCGAACAGCCCGTCGGAGCTCGCGGCCGCGTCGAGCGCGTAGGCCAGGAGCGTCGCGAAGCCCGGCGAGACCTTGGTCCACCGCCCGGCCCGGGCGTTCACCCGGGCCAGCTCGCTGTCCCCGCGGAACCGGGAGAACCGGAACTCCTCGCGGACGAACGTCAGCTCCACCGCCCTCGCCGCGCGGGCGAACGCGTCCGGACGCGAGCGCGGGTCGGCGATCAGGGAGACGGAGGTCCCCATGGCCCGGAAGTGGTGACGACGTGGGTCCATCACGGCACCGACCCGCTGGTCGAGGTCACCGGGGCCGCCGCGGGGGCGGCGCCGCCGCTCGGGCCCGAGACCACGTAGCGCACGGGCGCCGGCGTCGCGGTGTCCTGGACGACGACCCTGCGCGTGACCTTCCGCACGATCACCACCGGACGCTTGGGCCGGGGGGAGGCGGCCTGGGCGGCCGGCTTGGGCGACACGCCGAGCACGGCCCACGGCGACAGGAAGGCCACGCCCCCGGAGATCCAGGCCACGGTGCGGAGCGCGCGTTTCGACAGGCGCGAGCGCCGGACGGGCCGCTCAGTCATCGCCGCCCTCGTGCTCGGCGTCCTCGTGCTCGAAGCCCTCGTCCTCGTGCTCGTCCTCGTGTCCCGAGGACAGGGACCCGGACGACACGGTGACCGGGGCAGGGGAGGCCGCGCCCGACGGCCCCACGGTCACCACGTGGACGGGCGCCGGGGTCTGATGCTTGGGCTTCTTGTGGACGGTGATCGTGCGCGTGATGGTGCGGACCTTCGGCCGGAGCGCCTGGGTGGGCCGGGCCTCGGCCGCCGTGCCGCTGGTGAAGCCGGCCGACACGGCCCCGATGGCGGACACCAGCGCGGCCACGAGCCCTCCGGCGATGACCATGGCGGAGCGCTTGTTCATCTGGTCGCCTCCTCGCTGCCGGCCCCCGGTGGGACCGGTCCGGGACTGGGGTCAGGCTAGGAGGGGGGCCGTGAGCGAACCGCCAACGACGGGTTAAGGCGCGGATAAGTCGCGCCGGAGGGGTCGTTCGGGCCCCCGCGACGGGGTGCGGTCGACCCTCTCGGATCCCTCCGGCGCACGGGAAGCTGGCCGTGCGGGAAGGAGGGACCGATGTTCGAGAAGATCCTCCTGGCCGTGGACGGGTCGGAGCCCAGCCGGCGCGCCGTGCCGGTGGCCGCGGACGTCGCCCGCTGCCACGGCGGCGAGGTCCTCGTGCTCCACGTCCGCGAGCACGAGCTCACGTGGGGGGCGGACGTCGACGTGGAGACGTCCCGGGAGGCCGCGGACCTGGTGGACGGGATCGTCAAGGCCCTCAAGGACCAGGACGTCAACGTCCGGGGCGAGGTGATCCGGGCGCCGCTCGGGCAGACCCCCCGGGTGATCCTCAACGTGGCGCGCGACGAGGACGTGGACCTGATCGTGATGGGGACCCGGGGGCTGTCGGACTGGGGCCGCCTCCTCATGGGCAGCGTGGCCCACAAGGTCCTGCACCTGGCCGGATGCCCGGTGCTCGTCGTGCGCTGAGCCCTCGGAGGGAACGGCTCCCGAGCAGCTCTCCACACGATCGTCACGCCTGCCCCCACGTCCTCGACCGGCGGGCGGGTACGCTTCTGCGCAGGCATGAGCGACCCGTCGTCCACGCCGCCCCGCTGGCACGAGCACCCGCACCTGCGGCGGGCCTTCCTCGCCGTCACGGCCGGCGTCGCCGCGATCGTCACCGTGCTGTCGGCCACCGCGTTCGGGCTCTACCGGTACACGCAGGGCCAGATCCAGACGATCCCGGAAGAGACGATCGCACCGGGCGCTTCGCCGACGCCCCCGTCGATCACGGGCAAGTGCGCGAAGGCGGCGTGCAACTACCTGCTCCTCGGCAGCGACAGCCGGACCGGACTGTCCAAGGCGGAGCAGGAGGCGTTCGGGACCGATCAGGACATCGGCGGGTCGCAGCGGTCGGACACGATCATCGTGGTGCACGTCGAGCCGGACCAGAAGGAGGCGCTGTTCCTCTCGTTCCCCAGGGACCTGTGGGTGGACATCCCCGGCATGGGGTTCGACAAGATCAACGCCGCGTTCTCGGGCGGGATCGCCGGCAACGGGGCCCAGCGTGTGGCCCGGACCGTCACCGGCCTGACCGGCCTGCGGATCGATCACGTGATGTACGTCGACCTGGCGGGGTTCCAGGGGGTGGTCAACGCGCTGGGGGGCGTGGAGATGTGCGTCCCCTACCCGATGCAGGACCCGCTCACGGGCCTCGACATCCAGGCCGGCTGTCAGCACTTCGACGGGAGGACGGCCCTCGCGTACGTCCGCACCCGGCACCAGCCCTGCGACGCGATCCCGGACTTCGCGCGGATCAGCCGGCAGCAGCAGTTCCTCCGCGCCGTGATCGCCAAGCTGCTCTCGCCCGGCGAGATCTGGCGCCTGCCCTCGCTGATCGGGCCGGTGCTGCGCTCGATCGTGGTGGACGAGGGCATGAACCCGGCCGAGCTCGCGTACCTGGCGGGTCAGCTGAACGGCGTGAACACCGGGAACGTGGACTTCCGCGTGGTGCCGACCGTGCCCTCGGGGACGTACGTGGACGGTCAGTACCTCTCGATCGTGAGGCTGGTCGAGCCGCAGGCCGGCCAGCTGTTCGCGCGGCTGCGCGACGGCAAGCCGCTCGGCGACCTGGGGCTCACGCAGGAGCAGACGCCGCCGTCGCCGGCCATCATCGAGACCGGCGTGTTCGACAAGCGCTCGGCGGGCGCGGCCCAGGCCGTGTACGACACGCTCACGCAGGGTGGGTTCGACACCTCCACGCCGCTCCAGGACGTGTCGGTCCTCGGGCCCCTGCCGACGAAGACCTCGGTGATCCTCTACGACCAGGGGGCGCCCGACGGCCGGGCCATGGCCGACGTCGTCCACGGCTACCTCACGAACCTGCAGGAGATGGCCGCGCCGAAGCGCCTCCTCCAGGGCCTGGACGTCGCGGTCGTCGTGGGTCCCAACTACACGATCCCGCCGCCCAACACCTCCGGTCCGGTGAGCTGCTCGTGAGGGCGCTCGTCCTGTCGGGAGGGGAAGGCTCGCGCCTGCGTCCCATCACCCACACGAGCGCCAAGCAGCTGATCCCGATCGCGAACACCCCCATCCTGTTCCACGCCCTGGCGCAGATCCGCGAGGCCGGGATCGCCGAGGTCGGCATCGTGGTCGGCGCCACCGCCGACGAGGTCCGGGCGGCGGTCGGGGACGGTTCCGCGTGGGAGCTGTCCGTCACGTACATCCCGCAGGAGGCGCCGCTCGGCATCGCGCACGCGGTGTCCGCCGCGGCCGACTTCGTCCGCGGCGAGCCGTTCCTGCTGTACCTCGGCGACAACGTGCTGCTCGAGGGCGTCCGGCGGTTCGTCGAACGGTTCGAGCGCGAGCGCCCCGACGCGCAGATCCTCCTGGCCCGGGTGCGCGAGCCCGAGCACTTCGGCGTCGCGGTGCTCGAGGGCGATCGCGTCACCCGGCTCGTGGAGAAGCCCACCACGTTCGTGTCGGACGTCGCGCTGGTCGGCGTGTACCTGTTCGACGACCAGATCCTCGAGGCGTGCGCCACGCTCGAGCCATCCGGGCGCGGCGAGTACGAGATCACCGAGGCGATCCAGTGGCTGATCGACCACGGCCGCACCGTGCGTGCCGAGATGGTGAGCGGCTGGTGGAAGGACACCGGTCGCCCCGAGGACCTGCTCGAGGCCAACCGGATGATGCTCTCGGTGCTCGAGCCCGTCGTGCAGGGCGAGGTCGATGCCGACTCCCGCCTCGACGGCGCGGTCCGCGTCGATCCCGGGGCCAAGATCGTGCGCTCGACGCTCCGGGGGCCGGTGGTGATCGGGGCCGGCGCGCTGATCGAGGACTCGACCGTGGGGCCGGACGCGTCGATCTCGTTCGGCTGCAGCGTGCTCGGGAGCACGGTCGAGGACTCGATCGTGATGGAGCGGTGCGTGATCGAGCGCGTGACCGGGATGACCGGGTCGATCCTGGGTCGTGACGTCGAGCTCCGCGGGGGCCGCGGCGCGCGGCGCCTCGTGCTCGGCGACCAGAGCCGGGCCGAGATCGACTAGGTCACCCGCCGCCCGCCCGGCTAGGCTTCGGCCGTGTCGAGCCTCCGGTTCGCCGTGGACGCCCGCCCGGCGCTGGACCCCCGCCGGACCGGGGTCGGTCACTACGCGCGCGAGCTGGTCCGGCACCTCCCGCACGCCGCCTCCGACGCCGAGGTCGTGGCCTGGTACCTGCACGCGCGAGGGCTGTTCCGGCACAAGCGGTTCTTCGCCGACGCCGAGGCCCCCAACCTGTCCGAGGAGGCCGCGCGGTTCCCCTCACGGGTGTTCGAGCCGCTGTCCTCGCGGCTGGGGATGCCACGGCTCGAGTGGTTCGTGCGGTTCGACGCGATCCTGGCCACCAACTTCCTGCCCCCGGCCACGGCCAGCCGCGGCGTGGTGATGGTCGTGCACGACCTCGCGTTCCGCGTGTTCCCCGAGACCGCGCCGCAGATCGACGAGCGATGGCTCCGCCGCTTCCGCCGGTGGCTTGAGGAGGCCGCGCGGATCGTCGTGCCGAGCCGAGCCGCGCAGGAGGACCTCTGCGCGATGGAGGGCGTGGACCCGGCACGGATCGCCGTCGTGCACCACGGGGTGGACGCCGAGGCCGTCCGGTCGGTGAGCCCGCGCGCGGTCGAGGCCACCCGCCGGCGGTTCGGGCTGGAGGGACCGTACCTGCTGTTCGTCGGCGGGATCGAGCCGCGGAAGAACCTGGCCGCGGTGGTCCGGGCGTTCGCCACGCTGGACGTCCCGACGCGTCTGGTGATCGCCGGGGGGCGGGTCCGGTGGTTCCCCGCCGCCGCCGAGGACCTCGCCCGGCAGGTGGAGCGCCTGCCCGAGCCGGTCCGCCGTCGCGTGGTGCTGACGGGGTACGTGAGCGACGCGGACAAGCTCGCGCTGCTGGCAGGGGCGACCGCGCTCGTGTACCCGTCGCTCTACGAGGGCTTCGGGTTCCCCGTGCTCGAGGGCATGGCCGCGCGCGTGCCGGTCCTGAGCTCGACGGCGTCCTCGCTGCCCGAGGTGGCCGGCGACGCCGCGGTGCTGGTCGATCCGCACGACGAGGACGCGATCGCCGCCGGGATGACCGAGCTGCTCCAGGACGCCGATCTCCGCGAGCGGCTGATCGCCGCGGGGCTGGCGCGGGCGGCGATGTTCACGTGGCAGGAGACGGCCCGCCGTACGGCGGCGGTGCTGCGCGAGGCCGCGGAGCGGGGCCGGGGCTAGACTCGGTCGGCGATGTCACCCGCGGCCGAACCGACGCACGTGCTGGTCACCGGCGGGGCCGGGTTCATCGGATCCCACCTGGTGGACCGGCTGCTCGAGGAGCCGCAGCGGCGGGTCACGGTGCTCGACCGCCTCTCCACGGGCGGCCGTCGGGAGAACCTCGCCCGGCACGAGGGCGACCCGCGGTTCCGGTTCGTCCTGGGCGACGTGAACGACCCGACGATCGTGGACGGGCTCGTGCGCGAGGTCGACGCGGTGGTCCACTGCGCCGCCGAGACCCACGTGGACCGCAGCATCGCCGGTCCGCGGGAGTTCCTGGTGGCCAACGTGCTCGGGACGCAGACGGTGCTCGAGGCCTGCCGCGAGCACCGGCGTCGGCTGCTGATGGTCTCGACCGACGAGGTCTACGGGGCCAACGAGCCCGACGGTGAGCCGTTCGCCGAGGACGGGGCGCTCCGTCCGCGGAGCCCCTACGCCGCCAGCAAGGCCGCCGCCGACCTGTTGTGCACCGCGTACCACGAGACGTACGGCCTCGACGTGACGATCGTCCGGGGCACCAACGCGTTCGGGCCGCGCCAGCTCGAGCGCGTGGTGCCGACGTACGCGCTGGCCGCGCTCCGGGGGGAGCCGGTGCCGGTCTACGGGCGGGGCGAGCAGCGGCGCGAGTTCCTCCACGTGGTCGACTGGGTCCGGGCGGCCGAGCTCGTGCTCGAGCGCGGCGATCCGGGGCTCGTCTACAACATCGGGGGCGGCTTCGAGCTCGCCAACCTCGAGCTCGCCCGGAGGATCTGCGCGCTGGCCGGGGCCCCCGGGTCGCTGATCGCGTTCGTCCCCGACCGGCCGGGCCACGACTTCCGCTACGGGGTGCGCCCCGACCGGCTGCGCGCGCTCGGCTGGGCGCCGGAGGTCCCCTTCGACGAGGGTCTCGCCTCGACCGTGGCCTGGTACCGCGAGCACCTGGACGAGGTGCTCGCCGCCACCCCCGTGCCGGCCCGATGAGGATCGCGGTCACCGGCGCCGGGGGCGGGCTCGGCCGCGCCTTCCTGGCGCAGGTCCCCTCGCACCACGAGGTGCACGCGTTCGGGCACGGCGAGCTCGACGTCGGCGACCACCACGCGGTGATGCGCACGATCGTGCCGCTCGAGCCCGAGCTGATCTGCAACTTCGCCGGGTTCACCAGGGTGGACGCCTGCGAGTCCGACCCCGACCGCGCGTACCGGGACAACGCCCTCGGGCCGCAGAGCCTCGCGCTCGCGGCCCGCGCGTGCGGGGCGACGCTCCTGCACGTCTCGACCGACTACGTGTTCGACGGCGAGAAGGGCGAGCCCTACGACGAGCTTGACGTGCCGAACCCGCTCTCCGTGTACGCGCGGAGCAAGCGGGCGGGGGAGGAGCTGGTCCGCGCCACGCTGCCCGAGCACTTCGTGGTGCGCACGGCGTTCGTGTTCGGCGCGGGCACCGACTTCCTCAGCGGAGCGCTCCGGCGACTGGCCGACGGGCGCGCCGCCGGCGGCCTGGCCGACCGCGTGGGCTCGCCCACCTACGTGAAGCACCTGGCCGAGCGGATCCTCCCGCTCGC
>JBHGAT010000160.1:0-4881 GCA_041946645.1 Candidatus Velamenicoccus archaeovorus
GGCCGCCAGGCTCCGCCGGATCACCGGGAGCGGCGCGAGACGTAGTCCCGGACGACGAAGTCGCCGAGCTCGGCGTCGTCCATCAGGAACACCCTCCCCGCGGTGAGCTTGGCCAGGCGCTCCATGAACCTGATCAGCCCCGGCGAATCCTCCAGCATGAACACGTTCAGCGTGACCCCGGACCTGGCCAGCCGGAGGGCCTCGGACAAGGTCAGGTGGATCGTCCTGGGGACGGGCGGCCAGGAGAAGAAGACCTCCTCGCCCTCGAGGTGCGCGGTGGGCTCGCCGTCGGTCACCATGATGACCTGCCGGCTCGCCCGAGGATGCTGGGACAGCAGCCGCCCCGCCAGGTTGAAGGCATGCTGCATGTTGGTGCCGTACACGCGCTCCCATCCCGCGGCGGTCAGGTCCTGTGGCTGCATCCGTCTCGCGTAGTCGCTGAACCCGATCATGTACAGCGTGTCGTGCGGGTACCGCCCCTCGATCAGCGCGTGGAGGGCCAGCGCCATCTTCTTGGCGTGCACGAAGTGGCCGCGCAACGGCATCGAGAAGGACAGGTCGAGCAGCAGGGCGGTGGCCGCCTCGGTCCGTTGCTCGGCCTCGATCATCTCGAAGTCCTCCGGCTCCAGCCGCAAATCGGCCCCCGCGCCGCTCCGGACCACGGCGTTGAACACGGTGCGCTGCACCGCGATCTGGCCACCGTCGCCGAAGTGCCACGGCCGCGTCGAGCCCGTCGGCTCGGCCAGCCCTCCCGTCTCCCGGGCCTCGTGCGTCCCCTCGCGGTCCCGCCGGAGCCGCTCGAACACGCGGACCAGGGCCCGCTCCCCCAGCTTGCGGGCCCCCTTGGGCGTGACCTCGAGCCGCCCCTCCCGCCGTGTGATCAGGCCGGCCTCCTCCAGCGCCCGCTCGATCTGCTTCAGGCGGCGGACGTCGCGGACGGCCCCCTCGCCGAGGGTTCGCCGGAGGGCCTCGTCGTCGACGTCGTCGATCGTCGCGCCCGCGTAGTCGCCGCGCATCGCCCGGTCCAGGTCCTCGTAGTCGTGGAGCCGCTCCATGGCGTCCACCGTCGCAGACAGCGGCGCGCTCTCCTCGCCCCCCGCGAGCGTCGGATCGCCCCAGGGAAGCTCGGGGAACATCCCGGAGAGGTTGGCGCCGAGACGGTCGACCTCGAACGCCAGATCCATGTCCTGCATGGTCTGCTCGGCGAGCGCCTGGAGCTCGGCCCGCTGGCTCGGGGAGAGCGAGGCCATCAGCCGCGACATCGCGGCCATGCGCCGAGCCATGTTCTCCAGCAGCTCGTCGAGCGTCTTGGGGTCGTCCGGGAAGAAGTCGCCGTGCCGCTGCATGAAACCCTCGAAGTCGTAGGGCTCGCCGCGCTCGCGCTGCTCGATCATCTGGTTCAGGTCGGCGAGCATGTCCCGGAACCGCTCGAGGTCCTCGGGCGAGAGGCTGCGCAGCCCCTGCGCCATGTTCCGGAAGTAGGCACCCAGGACCTGCTCCTTGAGGTGCTCCATCAGCTCGTCGAACCCCCGCTGCGCCTCGGGATCCACGAATCGGTAGTCCGAGAGCTCCTGGATCTGCCCCGGCACGTCGGGCGGGAGCTGGTCGAGGAAGGCCTCCCGCATCCGCGCGTCGTCCTCCGCCCGGAACGACAACGTAGAGCGCTCCGTCTCGAGGATCCGGTCGAGGCGCTCGCGGAGCTCCTCGAGCGGGCCCTCCAGGGTCAGGCGAGCCTGCTCCCGCGCGCGAGCCTCCCGGAGCCGAGCCCGGAGCGCGTCGAGCCCACCGAACCGGCCCTGCATGCCCCGGCGGAGCAGCCGGGACACCGCCCCCTGCGCGCCGGCTCCGGACAGCAGGTCCTCGGACATCTCCTCCAGCAGGTCCGCCACGGGGACATCCGGGCCGAACGGGTCCTGGCTGCCGTCCCAGCGGGAGTACCGCGTCCGCATCCGGCCAGCCTACGCCCGGACCGCACGAACGTGGGTGCCCGAGGGCGCGCTCAGGCCTCGGGCTCCTCGACGTCGGGCAGCGCGCCCTGGCCGCTCGCCACTACCGTCCCCACGGCCTCGGCTCCCCGCTGGGCCCGGTTGGCCGAGAGCGTCTTCTCCCGACCGGCCACCTCGGAGGCGAGGTCCTCGAGCCGGACCACGCGCACCCCCCGCACGGTCCGGGAGGTCCCGGCCTTCGCCCGCGACAGGCAGATCATGGGGACGACCTCGGTGAACACGGCTCGGCCCGCGAGCATGGAGCGCACCCGCTTGGCCCCGGCCTTGACCTCACGGAACCCCAGGACCGGCGCTCCATCCACCGAGAGGCGGTCGCCGCCCGCCTCCAGGTAGCCATCGAGCCCGCAGACCGCGAGCAGGAAGCCGCCGGTGGTCCCCACGACCGCCAGATCGCCGCCCACCTCGGCCGCCGGATCGACCACCCAGTAGCTCCAGGGGTCGAGCCGAGCGATCAGCTCGCGGCGGACCCGGTCCACCTCCTCCGGCGGTGGGGGCGACCGGTGGTCACGGAGCGATCCGAACCATGCCATACGGGCCTCGCGAGGGGCGACGGCCTCCGACGCTAGCCGATGCCGAGTCCCGTCATCAACGCACGGAGCGTGAGCCCGAAGCAGATGAAAGAGGCCCACCCGAACGGGACCCACGGCCTCGGGGCGTACTGCTCCGACCGGGCGGCGACGTGGCCGAACAGGAGCACGACGAGCGGCCCGAACCCGTAGACCAGGTGCAG
The DNA here is from genome assembly GCA_041946645.1 of Candidatus Velamenicoccus archaeovorus. Lineage (GTDB taxonomy): Bacteria > Actinomycetota > UBA4738 > UBA4738 > HRBIN12 > DASQQQ01. The sequence continues at coordinate 2,737 of JBHGAT010000160.1, forward strand.
CCAGCCGTCGGGCCGGTAGCCCAGGATCAGCAGCACGATCCCGAGCAGCGCCTGCAGCACCGCCACGACCTGGGCCGCAGCCAGCCACCGCCAGAACCAGTTGCCGGCCCCGCGCCGGAGCGCCCACAGCGCGAGCGCCCACAGCCACCCCAGCGCGAACAGGGCGACCACGGTGAAGCCGACGATCGCGTGGACGTCGGGCACGGCCAGGGATGTTACGAGGTCTCGCCTGCGCCGTACCGGTACGAGCCCAGCCGGCCGGTCGCGTCCTTGTTGAGGCGCCGCGAGAGGTGGAGGCCTTCCAGCGCGAACTCGACCGCGGAGGCCGCCACCCCCGGGCTCTCCTCCTCCACGCCGAGCCGCTCGAGGAGCCGGGACAGGCCGGGGAGATCGCCGAACTGGTCGAGCACCGCCGTGGCCGGCATCAGATCCGACGTCTCGGCCACGAACCCCCCGGCGAAGCGGCCGAGGATCGGTTGGAAGTCGAAGCCGGACAGGCGCCGCCGGAAGACCTCGAGCTCGGCCGTGCGGAGCGCGCGGAGCAGGATCTCCTCCTCGCGGCCTTCCTCGATCGTGTCGAACTCGACCCGCCCGAGCGAGGCCTCGAGCACGGAGGGGAGGTCGCAGACCCGCGGCACGGCCTCGGGCTCGCCCGTGCGCGCCGCCCGCCGGACGGCGGCCGCCGACAGGGTCTCCAGGTTGCCGATCGAGTACCGGACCGACACGCCGGAGCGGTGGTTCACGTGGGGCGAGCGGCGGAGCTCGGCGGTGAGCGCCGCGATGACCTCCTCGAGGTACCTGGGGACCCGGAGCGGGACGTCGCCGGCCGGCGGCCTGGCCTCCTGCTCCATGATCGCGATCTCGTCGTCGAGGGTCTCCGGGTAGTGTGTGCGTACCTGGGTGCCGAACCGATCCTTCAGCGGCGAGACGATCCGCCCGCGGTGCGTGTAGTCGTCGGGGTTCGCGGTGGCCACCAGGAGGAGGTCGAGCGGAAGGCGGATCCGGTAGCCGCGGATCTGGACGTCGCGCTCCTCCAGGATGTTGAACAGGGCGACCTGGATCCGCTCGGGCAGATCGGGAAGCTCGTTGATGGCCACGATGCCGCGGTTGGTCCTGGGGATCATCCCGTAGTGGATCGTGAGCTCGTCAGAGAGGTAGCGCCCCTCGGCCACCCGGATGGGGTCCACGTCGCCGATCAGGTCGGCCACCGAGGTGTCGGGGGTGGCCAGCTTCTCCGCGTACCGGTCCTCACGCGGGACCCACGCGATCGGGACGGCGTCCCCCTCCTCCGCCACGAGCGAACGACAGCGCGCGCAGATCGGCCGGTACGGGTGGTCGTTGACCTCGCACCCGGCGATCACCGGCGACTCGACGTCGAGGAGGTCGACGATCCCCCGGATCAGCCGCGTCTTGGCCTGACCCCGCTCGCCCAGGAAGATCAGGTCGTGACCCGCCAGGATCCCACGCTCGAGCGAGGGCAGGACCGAGTCGTCGAACCCGACGATCCGCGGGAACAGCGCCTCCCCTCGCCCGAGCTTCACGAGCAGGTTGGCCCGGAGCTCCTCCTTCACGGAGCGGTCGAGGTAGCCCGCGGCGTGGAGCTCGCCCAGGGTGGCCGGTCGCGTCATCTCGTCCAGGGTACCGACTCCCGTCGCGAACGCAGGACGGCCACCCCGGTCAGGCCAGGCGGGCCGCCAACAGCCCCCCGGCCAGGAGCGGCATCGCCAGCGACAGCAGACGGAGCCCGGCCTCCGGCGGTCCGAGCAGCGTCCCCCGGTCGATCGTCTCCGCTCCGCCGCCGGCCATCTCCGCCACCCCGTCCACCCGCACCACGTGGCGACGGACGTGCCGGACGGGGGTCGAGAGCGCGCGCTGGGCCGCCGAGACCGCCGCGCAGGCGGCGGCGGCGACCACGGCGGCGAGCGTCATCCGGCCGGTCTGCGCGAACGCCCCCGTGAGCACGGGGAACGCCCCCCAGCCCAGCGCGAACCACAGATCCGAGTGCAACACCCCGCCGAACAGCTCGAGGTTGTAGGCCACCACCAGGGTCCCGCCGACCACGATGAAGGCCACGATCCAGACGCTGACCGCGAGGGCGCCGTGGATCCCGAGCCCCACGGCGCCCCCGATGCCGAGGATCGCGAT
>JBHGAT010000161.1:0-4872 GCA_041946645.1 Candidatus Velamenicoccus archaeovorus
TGCTCGCGCGAGGTCCACTACTCGATCACCCGGGCCGTCGAGATCCTCGGGATCGGCTCGGCCAACATCCGCTCGCTCCCGATCGACGGGCAACGCCGGCTCCGGCCCGAGGCGGTGGCGGGGGCCATCGACCGCGACCGCGCCGAAGGCGTCGTGCCCGTGGCGGTCGTGGCCAGCGCCGGGACCACGCTCACCGGCGCCGTGGACCCGATCGCCGAGCTCGCCGACGTCTGCGCCGACCGCGGCGTGTGGTTGCACATGGACGGGGCCTACGGGCTCCCCGCCGCCGCGACGGCGACCGCCGGCGCGCTGTTCGCCGGGCTCGAGCGGGCGGACTCGTGCGCCGTCGACGCCCACAAGTGGCTCTACCTGCCGAAGTCGTGCAGCGTGGTCCTGGTCCGTCGGCCCGAGGACCTGATCGCCGCGTTCGCCCACCAGGAGGGCTACCTGCCCCATCAGCGGCACGAGCTGCACGCGGTCGACATCACGCTCGAGTACTCGCGGCCGTTCCGGGCGCTCAAGGCGTGGCTGGCCTTCCGGGCGCACGGCGCCCCCGCGTTCCGTGGAGCGATCGAGCGGAACCTCCAGCAGGCCCGCCTGCTCTACGAGACCGTGCAGGCCCAGCCGGACTTCGAGGCGCTCGGCCCGCCCCCCCAGCTCTCGATCGTCCCGTTCCGGCACGTCCCACCCGGCATCGAGGACGCGAACGCGCACAACCAGGCCCTGGCCCGGGCCCTCCTGGCCGACGGGCGCGTCTACGTGGCGTCGGCGCTGATCGACGACGCCGTGTACCTCCGGCCCTGCTTCGTGAACTTCCGGACGACCCAGGAGGACGTGGTCGCCCTCGTCGAGGTGGCCCGCGAGGTGGGCGAGGCGCTCGTCGAGGCCGGCAGCTAGTCTGAGCGGGACGACAGGAGCGGTCGAGGGTCAGTCCTCGCGGGGCTCGCCGGGATCGCGCGCGAGCGCTCGGTCGAGCTCGGCGTACGCGTCGTACCCGATAAGCTCGTAGAGCTGGTCCCGGGTCATCATCCGGTCGAGCCATTCGTCCTGCGCCCCGGCGGCCAGCAGGTCGGCGTAGAAGGCCTCGACCGCGCGTGCGGCCACCCGGGCCGCCGAGACCGGGAAGATCACCAGCCGGTAGCCGAGCTCGGCCAGGCGCGCCGCCGTCAGGAGCGGTCCCTTGCCGAACTCGGTCATGTTCGCCAGCAGGGGGCCCGGCACGGCCGCCGCGTACGCCGCGAACTCGTCCTCGGTCTCGAGGGCCTCGGGGAAGACCACGTCGGCGCCGGCCTCGTGGTACGCGAGCCCCCGGCGGATCGCCTCGTCGAGGTCGTGCGTGGCGCGCGCATCGGTCCGGGCCACCACCAGGAGGTCCCGCCGGGCCGCCACGGCGGCCGCCACCTTCTCGACCATCCGCCCGGGCTCGACGACCTGCTTGCCCTCGAGGTGCCCGCAGCGCTTGGGGTCCACCTGGTCCTCGATCTGGATCGCCGCGGCCCCGGCGCCCTCGAGCTCGCGCACGGTCCGCATCACGTGCAGCGGGCCGCCGAACCCGGTGTCGGCGTCGACGATGGTCGGGACGCGGGTCACCCGCGCGATCCGGCGCATGGCCCCGACGACCTCCTCCCGCGCGATCAGGCCCACGTCGGGCAGGCCCATGCTCGCGGAGAACGCCGCGCCCGAGAGGTACAGCGCCCGGGCCCCGGCCCGGGTCGCCAGGAGCGCCGTCAGCCCGTCGAACACGCCCGGGACGACGATCGTCCCGTCCCCCTCGAGCATCCCCCGCAGCGCCTGCGAGGCGTCCTCGCCCCCGCCGGGCGTGAGCCAGGTCATGCGCCGCCCTCCTCGCCCAGCGCATCGCAGAGCGGAGCCAGGTGGGGCTGCTCGGGGAGCCCCCACACGAGGTCGGCCACGCGCTCCGCGCGCTCGCGGGTCCAGCGCTCGGCCACGTTGGCCCGGAACTTGGCCACCACCTCGTCGTCGCTCATCGGGTTCCGAGCGTGGCCGAGCGGGAAGCGCACCTCGCGCGTGTGGCTCGCGCCGTCGACCGTGGTCACGGTGATCCGGTTGGGGATGCCCGCCGGGTAGCCCTGGGTGAGCTCGGGATCCTCCTCGACGGTCGTGCGGTCGTGCAGGAGCTCCAGCGTGTCGCGGCGGCGGATCCGGTCCAGGTCGAACGTCCGACGGGTCACCTCGCCGTCCTGGAGCGCGGCGCACACGACGTACTGGATCGAGTGGTCGGCCGTCTCGCGGGTGGTCGGGTCCCACTTCTCGGGGTCCTTGGCGATGATGTCGTACGCCGCCCGGAAGGTATCGATCCGGATCCGGTCGATCGCCCCCGGGTCGGCGAGCTCGGCGCGCAGCTGCAGCGCCGCGTCGACCGCGCTCTGGGCGTGGTACTCGACCGGCCAACGCTTCACGTACGTCTCGAGGATGGCCCGGGGCGGCTCGTGCGTCCGCACGGGGTCGAGGACCCGCTCGTCGAAGCCCTCACCGCCCAGGAGCTGGCGGACGAAGCCCATCTCGCCCTCGAACGGCCGGTTCGGGCCGGTCATCCCGGCCTCCGCCAGGAGCGCCGCGAACAGGGCGGTGCGCCCGGCCTCGGCGGCGGCGGCGCCCTTCCACATCGAGAGCTCGCCGGCGCGGGTCTGCCGCATCGCGGCGTGGGGGACCACGGCGATCGAGATGGCGTGCTCGATCGCCTCGACGGGCAAGCCGAGCATCGCCCCGGCCGCCCCGGCCACGCCGATGCTCACGTAGTTCACGTGGTCCCAGCGGTGCTCGCGCAGGCTCGCGGCGTCGCACAGCGTCACCGCGAGCTCGTACGCCGTGGCCACGGCGGTGAGGAAGGCGCGCGGGGGGAGGTCCCGGCGCTCGGCCAACGCCAGGAGCGGCGGGATCGTGTCGCTCGGATGGAGCGGCTCCCTCGACAGGTACGTGTCGTTGAAGTCCAGGGCGCGGACGGCGACGGCGTTGGCGAACCCGGCCGCCTCGGGGGTGGAGCGGGCGTGCGTGCCCCAGACCGTGGCACCGTCCCGCTCGGGCTGGCCGAGGGCGTAGGCCCGGGCCGCGGCCGGCGCGGCCTCCCCGAACCCCGCGACCGCGACCCCGATCGAGTCGAGGATCCGTCGCAGCACCTCGTGCACCGTGTCGCCGGGCAGGCGATCCCTGGTCACCGCGTGGGCGTAGGTGGCCAGGAGCCTGCTGATCCGGTCGGACACGGCGTTCCCTCCTGCGGCCCGGCGCGAGCTCGGGACGGCGGCGTCGTCGCCCAGAATCTACACTTCGGCCGCCGGACGCCGAGAACCAGTGGGAGGACGCCGGGTGGAGCCGTTGGTGGGAGTGGTGATGGGGTCGATCTCGGACTGGGAGACGGTCAAGCACGCGACGGACACCCTGACGGAGCTGGGCATCCCGTTCGAGACGAAGGTCCTGTCCGCCCACCGCACGCCCGACCAGCTGGCCGCGTGGGCCGCCGGGGCCGAGGACCGGGGCCTCGAGGTCATCATCGCGGCCGCCGGCGGGGCCGCGGCGCTCCCCGGGGCGGTCGCGGCGAAGACCCTGCTGCCGGTGCTCGGCGTGCCCATGGAGTCGAAGCTCTCGGGCCTGGACTCGATCCTGTCGATGGTGCAGATGCCGGGAGGGATCCCGGTGGGGACGCTCGCGGTGGGCCGGGCCGGCGCCGTGAACGCCGCGCTGCTCGCGGCGGCCATCGTGGCCAGGAAGCGCGAGGAGGTGCGCACGGCGCTCGCGGGCTACCGCGAGCGGCAGGCCGCCGAGGTCCTCTCGACCCCCGACCCCTCGGCCGGCTGATGGCATACCTCACCTGCCCGTGGTGCCTGATGATGCAGCAGGTCGACGAGGCCGCACCGACGTTCCACTGCTACAGCTGCGGCTCGGACCTCCGGTTCGCGGAATGCTCCTCGTGCGGCTTCAAGCAGAGCGTGCGCCGGGACTGGTCGGCGTTCACGTGCGGGCGGTGCGGTGCCAAGACCGATCTGCCGCGCTCGACCGGGTACGAGCCCGGCGCGCTGAAGGCGTACCAGGTGCAGGGCGTGGGCCGCTCCTGGCCGGCGGTCTGAGCGCGCTCGCTCGACGCGCTCGGGAGCGCCGCCGCTACAGGGACTCGACCAGGCCGCGCATGCGCGTGGCCATGCCCTCGAGCAGCTTCAGCGCGATCTCGGGCTCGTCCTTCAGCATGCGGCGGAACGGCGCCCGCTCGATCCGGATCGTCGAGAGGGGCGTGGCCGCCACGACCGATGCCGATCTCGGCCCGCCGTCGAGCAGCGCGAGCTCGCCGAAGAAGTCGCCGGGACCGAGGGTGGCCTCGCCCCGGGCGGTGGTGATCTTGCCCTTGATGACCTTGGCCTGGCCCTCGAGGATCACGTAGAAGGCCACGCCGGGCGTCCCCGCCTTGACGATCATGCGGCCGGCGCTGTAGCCGATCTCCTGGGCCAGCTCGGCGAGCCGCTCGAGGTGCGAGCGGGTCAGCCCCCGGAACAGCGGGACCGTGCCGAGGAGCCGGATGCCGGGCTTCTTCCATGCGGGCGACGGCCCGCCCGTGGAGGGTGCGGTTCGCTTGGGCATGGTCCCATGAGAGCAGACGGGCGGTCGGGCTACAACCGAGGGGCGGTGGGCTAGCGTGGGGTCGTGCGCGGGGTCCTGGCCGCCATGGTCGTGACCGGCGCGGTCGTGACGCGCGTCGTCGTGACCGGCGTCGTCGCCGTGGCACCCACGGCCTCGAGCCCGGCCGCACCGGCTGCTCGGCCGCCGTTCGTGGGGTCGGTCTCGAGGCTGGACGCGGCCACGCGCGAGCTCATGACCGGCAGCTCGTGGCACCGAGGCTGCCCGGTGGGCCTGCGGGAGCTCCGG
>JBHGAT010000162.1:0-4798 GCA_041946645.1 Candidatus Velamenicoccus archaeovorus
CCGTCCACCTCGCCGGGGGCGTGCCGCTGCACGCCGGCCAGCTGCTCGTAGAAGCGCCACCGCTCCTCCGCGTCGGCCTGGGCCAGCGCCTGGAGCTCCGCGAACTCCTCGGGCTTGGACCGGGCCAGCATGGCGAACCGAGCCTCCTTGGCCTGGAAGTCGGCGAGCTTCATCGTGGGCGCCTTGCTGTCGAGCTGGAAGGCCTGCCCGCCCTCGACGGCCTTGCGCGGGTCGTACCGGTAGAGCGGCCAGAACGCCGACCGTACGAGCTCGGCCTGGTGGGTGAACGAGGTCGACATGTCGATCCCGTGCTCGATGCACGTGCTGTAGGCGATGATCAGCGAGGGTCCGTGCCAGGACTCCGCCTCGGCGAACGCCTTGACGGCCTGGGCGTTGTCGGCGCCCATCGCGATCTGCGCGACGTACACGTTCCCGTAGGCCGCGGCGATCATGCCGAGGTCCTTGCGGCCCACGGACTTCCCGCCGGCCGCGAACTTGGCCACCGCGCTCCGCGGCGTGGCCTTGGACGCCTGACCGCCGGTGTTGGAGTACACCTGGGTGTCGAGCACCAGGACGTTCACGTCCCGGCCGCTGGCCAGGACGTGGTCGAGGCCGCCGAACCCGATGTCGTAGGCCCACCCGTCGCCGCCGACGATCCAGACGTCCTTGCGGACCAGCACGCCGGCGATCGCCAGCAGGTTCCGGGCCTCCGGCGACCCGAGGGGCTCGAGCCGCCGCTTCAGCTCGGCGACCCGCTCGCGCTGCTCGTGCAGGACCGCCTCGTCGGTCTGCTCGGCCGGTGGGCAGGCCAGGAGCTGGTCGACGAGATCCTGGCCGACCTCGGGGGCCAGCTTGGCCAGGAGGTCGCGGGCCTGCTCGAGCTGCTGGTCGAGCGCGAGCCGCATCCCCAGCCCGAACTCGGCGTTGTCCTCGAACAGCGAGTTGGCCCAGGCGGGGCCTCGACCCAGCGCATCCTGCGCCCACGGCGTCGTCGGCAGGTTGCCGCCGTAGATCGAGGAGCAGCCCGTGGCGTTGGCGATCAGGACCCGGTCCCCGAACAGCTGGGACAGGAGCTTCAGGTAGGGGGTCTCGCCGCAGCCGGCGCAGGCCCCCGAGAACTCGAACAGCGGCGGGAGCATCTGCGAGCCCTTGATCGAGGCCACCTTGACCTCGCGGCGGTCGGGGAGGGGGATCGTCTCGAAGAAGTCCCAGTTGGCTCGCTCGGCCTCGAGGTGCTCCATCTTCGGCAGCATGTCGATCGACTTGTGCTTGACCGCCTCCTTGCTCTTGGCCGGGCAGACGTCCACGCACACGCCGCACCCGGTGCAGTCGTCGGGGGCCACCTGGATCGTCATCCACATGCCCGGCCGCTCCCGGTCGCGCCACTCCTTGTGCTTGAAGGTCTCCGGCGCACCGTCCGCGGCCGAGGGCTCGTAGACCTTCATCCGGATCGCGGCGTGCGGACAGACCAGGGCGCACTTGGCGCAGTCGATGCAGATCGACGGGTCCCAGATGGGGATCTCGTGCGCGATCGAGCGCTTCTCCCACCTGGCCGTGCCGGTGGGGAACGTCCCGTCGACCGGCAGCGCCGAGACCGGCAGCAGGTCGCCCTGCCCGGCGATCATCATCGCGGTGACCTTCTTGACGAACTCCGGGGCGTCGTCGGGCACCGGCGGGACCCGGTGCACCCGGCTCCGAGCGTCGGCCGGGATCTCCACCCGATGCAGGCCGGCCAGGGCCCGATCCACGGCGGCGTAGTTCATGTCGAGCACGGCCTGCCCCCGCTTGCCGTAGCTCTTCTCGATCGCGTGCTTGATCCGGGCGATGGCCTCGTCGCGCTCGAGGACGCCGGCCAGCGCGAAGAAGCACGTCTGCAGGATCGTGTTGATCCGGGTGCCGAGCCCCACCTCGTCGGCGATGGCCTGGGCGTCGATCACGTAGAAGGAGAGGTCCTTGTCCACGATGGCCCGCTGCGTCTCGAGGGGCAGGTGGTCCCAGACCTCGTCGGGGCCGTACGGGCTGTTCAGCAGGAACGTGGCGCCGGGCTCGGCCGCGGCCAGCACGTCCGTGCGCTCGAGGAAGTTGAACTGGTGGCAGGCCACGAAGCTGGCCTGGCGGATCAGGTACGAGCTCTCGATCGGCTGTGGCCCGAACCGCAGGTGGGACGTGGTCATCGAGCCGGACTTCTTCGAGTCGTAGACGAAGTACCCCTGCGCGAACAGGTCCGTGCCCTCGCCGATGATCTTCACCGAGCTCTTGTTGGCGCTCACCGTGCCGTCGGCGCCCAGGCCGAAGAACAGCGCCCGGACCACCTCGTCCGGCTCCGTGCGGAAGTCGGGGTCCCACGCCAGGCTGGTGTGGGTGACGTCGTCGTGGATCCCGATCGTGAAGTGGTTCTTGGGCTCCGGCTTCGCCAGCTCGTCCAGCACGGCCTTGGCCATCGGCGGGTTGAACTCCTTGGAGGACAGGCCGTAACGGCCGCCGATCACCGCCGGCATCGCGGGGCGCCGGCCCTTGGCGACCTCCTCGGCCAGCGCGGTGACGACGTCCTGGTACAGGGGCTCGCCGGGCGCCCCCGGCTCCTTGGTCCGGTCGAGCACGGCCACCGCCTTCACGGTGGGGGGCAGGGACGCCGCGAACGCCGCCGAGGCGAACGGCCGGAACAGCCGGACCTCGAGCACGCCGACCTTCTCCCCGCCCCGGACCAGCGTGTCCACGGTCTCGCGGACGGCCCCGACCCCCGAGCCCATCAGCACGACCACGCGCTCGGCGTCGGGCGCGCCGGTGTAGTCGAACAGGTGGTACCGGCGTCCGGTGAGCTCGCCGAACCGATCCATCGTGTACCGCACGATGTCCGGCACCACGTCGTGGAAGGGGTTCGCGGCCTCCCGGGCCTGGAAGAACACGTCGGGGTTCTGGGCCGAGCCCCGGAGCACGGGGCGATCGGGGGAGAGCGCGCGCTCGCGGTGCGCCCGGACCAGGTGGTCGTCGACCAGCGCCCGGAGGACCTCGTCGTCGATGGCCTCGATCACGTTCACCTCGTGGGAGGTGCGGAAGCCGTCGAAGAAGTGCAGGAACGGCACCCGCGCCTCGAGCGTGGCGGCGTGCGCGATCGCCGCCATGTCCTGGGCCGCCTGGACCGACGAGGAGGCCAGGAGGGCCCAGCCCGTGGACCGCACGGCCATCACGTCGCTCTGGTCGCCGAAGATCGACAGCGCGTGCGTGGCCACGGTCCTGGCGGCCACGTGGATCACCGCCGGCGTGAGCTCGCCGGCGATCTTGTACATGTTCGGGATCATCAGCAGGAGCCCCTGGGAGGCCGTGAACGTCGTCCCCAAGGACCCCGCCTGGAGCGCCCCGTGGAGCGCGCCGGCGGCGCCAGCCTCGCTCTGCATCTCGATCACCTGGGGCACGGCGCCCCACAGGTTGGTCCTGCCCGCCGCCGACCAGGCGTCGGCGTGCTCGGCCATGGGGGAGGACGGGGTGATCGGGTAGATGGCGATGACCTCTGACAGCTTGTGGGCGATCCGCGCCGCCGCCTCGTTGCCGTCCACCGTGATCAGGGTCTTGCGTTCGGTCATCGCGCTCGCCCTCCGTGCCTTCCTCGACGTGAGGGCGGGGGCACAGGCCCCCGCCCTCGGCGTCTCGTCGTATGGGGGTTCGCTCAGGCGATCTGCCTGGACGGTTCCTTCACCCTGCTGAACAACCTACCGGGCTCCCAAGGCGTCCCGAGGGCCGGAAGGACCACCCGGTCCAGGCCGATGTACCCGGCGTTCCGCCAGGCCAGGACCAGCAGGACCTCGGCCAGGAAGAACACGGGGTTGACGCCGGCCACGCCGGCCAGCCCGAACGACATGCTGAGCGTCCCGCCGAGGAACGCGGCGATCCCGGTGAACAGCCCCAGGATCAGGCAGATCCCGATGGTCAGCTCCCCCAGCGCGATCGCCTTGGACATGATCCCGGCGCCGTCGCCGCCGACCCACCGCAGGAACGCGGCGTACCAGCCGTAGTTCACGGCCGAGTGCGGTCCCTGGGCCGCTCCCGTCAGGGCGTACCCCACGAACCCGGACAGCGGCTTGGTGCTGCTGAGCCACCCCTCCTGGACCTTCTCCCACCCGGCGTGCGCCCACTCGTAGCCGAAGTACACGCGCACGACCAGCCAGATCCACGAGGCGGTCGTCGATGCGAAGAGCCACTTGGCGTATCCCGGCTCCTCGAAGTGCTGGGCCTCCGTTGCCATCGCACCCTCCTTCCTATGCGCGGCAGGATGCGACAGGGCCGGAACGCGCACACCCGTCCGTCGACCCGTTCCGACATGGGACTTGCCCGGGACCTCCGGGACCTTCGTCCCGCCGGGGCGTCCGCCTCGGTGGGCTGGACCCAGGACGCCGGAGGGCCGTCGGCGCTAGGTGCCGGGGGTGGTGGTGTGCCGGGCCAGGTACGCGGCGGCTTCGGCCCGGCGGGCCACCTCGAGCTTGGACAGGATGCTGGAGACGTAGTTCTTGACCGTCTTCTCGGCCAGGTGGAGCTCGTCGCCGATCTCCTTGTTGGTCTTGCCGGCGGCGACCAGCGAGAGGATCCGCTCCTCCTGGGGGGACAGGCGGGCAAGCTTCTCGTCCTTCAGCAGGTGCTTGCCCTTGCGCAGGCGCTCGAGGACGGCGTTGGTGACGGCCGGGTCCAGCAGGCTCTCGCCCTTGCCCACCGTGCGGATGGCCCGGACCAGCTCGCCGCCCTTGACCTGCTTGAGCACGTAGCCGGAGGCCCCGGCCATGATCGAGGCGAACAGGGCCTCGTCGTC
>JBHGAT010000163.1:0-4778 GCA_041946645.1 Candidatus Velamenicoccus archaeovorus
GCCGTCCTGCACGGCCCGGGGGTGGGGCCGGGGTAGGCTCACGACATGGCTGCGGAGCGGCGGTGTCCGACGTGCGGCGCGCTCGTCGCGGAGGACGCCCGGTGGTGCGGGCAGTGCTACGCACCGCTGCCCGAGGTGGCCGCTCCGCCGCCGGGACCGCTCACCCCATCCGGGTCGCCGCCGGCCGGAGCGCTCACCCCGCCCGAGCGAAGGACCTCCGAGGAGGAGCCCCCCGAGGCCGCGACGCCCCCCCGCGTCGGGTCTGCCGGATCGACCCAGCCGCCCGACGGCTCGTCGGCGGGCACGGCCGTGGAGGCTCCGGAGCGTCGGGCCACCTGGCCGTGTCCGGCCTGCGACCACCGCAACCCGATCGAGCTCGACCTGTGCGAGGTGTGCGGCACGCCGTTCGCCCGGCTGTTCCGAGAGCCCGAACGCGCGCCGCAGGTGGAACCGGGCTCGGCCGCGCTCTGGTCGCTGCTGTTCCCGGGGCTGGGTCACTGGCGATGCGGCCGGAGCCTCGACGGCGTGGCCCGGGCGGTGATCTTCGCGTGGACCCTGGGGACCCTGCTGATCCTGGTGGTCTCGCGGCTGGGCAAGGGCGGGTTCGGAGCGACCGCCCCGTTGTTCGTGCTGTTCCTGGCCGCGACGCTGGTGGTGTGGCTCGCCTCTGCGTACGACGCGTACCGGATCGCCGGCGGCCTGGACCCGGTGATCTCGTCGCGCGCGCTGCTGTGGGGCTCGGTGATCCTGATCGTCCTGTCGGTCCTGCTGGCGAGCCTCGTGACGCTCCCGGCGGCCCGGCGCTGAGGCGGCCGGTAGTATCCACCCGGGATGGGGGAGCACGCCGAGGGGTCGATCGTGGTCGAGGCCTCGCCCGCCGAGGTGATGGACGTCATCACCGACTACGAGGCCTATCCGGAGTGGGCCGACGTCAAGTCCGCGAGGGTCCTCCAGCGCACCGAGGGCGGCCTGGCCACGGAGGTGGCGTTCGAGGTCGAGGTCCCGGTGCTGGGGCGCGCGAGCTACACCCTGGCCTACCGCTACGCCCCCGGCGACGCGGGGCTGTCGTGGGTGACCAAGGAGGCCCGGGGCGCCGTCAGCAACATCTCCGGCGAGTACCTGCTGGACGAGCTCGACGGCGGGCAGACCAGGGTCACGTACCGGCTGAACGTGGAGCTCGGGGTCCTGCTCCCGGGGTTCGTCCGGACCCAGGGGGCCAAGCGGGTGATCGAGAACGCGCTGGAGGGCCTGAAGCGCCGGGTGGAGCTGGGCTGAGGGCGTCGGCCCCCCGACGCCGCTCGGATAAGCTAGACCCAGATGCGAGTCCTCCTGTTCACCGGGAAGGGCGGTGTGGGCAAGACGACCGCCGCCGCGGCGACCGCGGTGAAGGCGGCCCGGGCGGGCAACAGGACCCTCGTCATGAGCACCGACCCGGCGCATTCGCTGGCCGACTCGTTCGACGTCGAGGTCTTCGACGGTCCCACCCCGATCGCCCCCAGCCTCTGGGCCGAGCAGATCGACGCCCAGGCGCGCCTGGAGAGCAACTGGCGCGACATCCAGGAGTACGTCGTCCAGGTGATGAACTGGGCCGGCGTGGAGACGATCCAGGCGGAGGAGCTCAGCGTGATCCCAGGCCTGGACGAGATCTTCAGCCTGATCGACGTGAAGCGCCACGTCGACCAGGGCACGTACGACCTGCTCGTCGTGGACTGCGCCCCCACCGCGGAGACGCTGCGCCTCCTGTCGTTGCCCGAGATCATGAACTGGTACATCGAGCGGATCTTCCCGGTGCAGCGGCGCGTGACCAAGGCGGTCCGGCCGGTCGTGAGCCGGATGACCTCGATCCCGATCGCCGGCGACCGTGTGTACATGGCCGTCGAGCGGTTGCACCGCAACCTCGAAGCGGTGCACCGGATCCTCACGGACGAGGTGAGCTCGTCGGTCCGGCTGGTCCTGAACCCGGAGAAGATGGTGATCGCCGAAGCTCGACGCACCTACACGTACCTCGGCCTGTTCGGGTACCGGGTCGACGCCGTGATCGTGAACAGGATCATCCCCGACGACGTGACCGATCCGTACTTCGGCAAGTGGAAGGACATCCAGGCCGAGCACCTGGAGACGGTGCGTCAGTCGTTCGAGCCCGTGCCGATCCTGACCGCTCGGCTGTTCGACCGCGAGATGGTGGGCCTGGACCTGCTCGACGAGATGGGCACGGAGATCTACGGGGACCGGCTGGCCACCGACGTGCTGTACCGCGACGACCCGATCCGGGTGCGCCGGCGGTCCGGCGGATACGCGTTGTCGATGCGCTTGCCGTTCGTCTCGCGCGACGACATGGACATCCACCGGCGGGGGGAAGAGCTGTTCGTCCGGGTGGGCTCGTACAAGCGGAACCTCATCCTCCCGCAGAGCCTCCAGCGGCTGGACGTGGCGGGAGCCAACTTCGTGGGCGAGCGCCTCGAGATCGCCTTCGCCAAGCGCGCCGAGCCGACCGCCACCACGGATGGACGGAAGGGGAAAGGACATGGCTGACGCGGCGGCGACCAGATCCGGCAGACGATCCGGCAGGGCCCGGAGCTCGACCTCGGAACGGCCGCCCGCCCCGCGAGCCACGGAGCGCTCGGGATCGACCACCCCGAGCCCCCCGGCCGACCACGTGTGCCCGGTGGCGTTCTGCCCGGTCGGCGCGGCCCTCACCGCGGCCAACCGCGCGAGCCCCGAGCTGGTCGAGCACCTCCTCGCGGCGGCCCGCGAGCTGCTGCTGGTCGTCCGCGCGGTGGTCGACGCCCGGGCGGGCGACGTCGCCCGGCCCGAGCGGTCCCCGGAGCTGGAAAGGATCGAGATCGCATGACCCCGCTGGATCGCTCGCTGCTCCGCACGCTGGCGTCGTGGGAACCCGCCGGGGCGCCGGTGACCTCGCTGTACCTGACCGTGGACGGACGCCGCTACCCGCGTAAGGCCGACTACGAGGTGCGGCTGGACGAGCTGGTGCGGCACGCGCGGTCCCGCATCGAGGGCCTCGACCGGGAGGCGGCCCGCTCGGTGGAGGGGGATCTCGACGCGATGTCGAGCTACGTGAAGCAGGAGTTCGAGCGGGGCGACACCCGCGGGCTGGCCCTGTTCTCGTCGCGGGCGGCGGGGCTGTGGGAGGAGGTCCGGATGCCCCGTCCGGTGCGGGACCGCGCCATGACCGGCCCGACCGCCGACCTGCGTCCCCTGGAGCAGGTCCTGGCCACGTACCATCCCGGGTGTGCGGTCCTGGTCGACTTCGCCAGGGCCCGCGTGTTCCGCTGCGAGCTGGGGCGGATCCGAGAGGTCTCCGAGGTCATGGACGAGGTCCCCGGGCGGCACGACCAGGGCGGCTGGGCCCAGATGCGGATGCAGCGCCACGTCGACGACCACCGCCAGAAGCACCTCAAGCACGTGGCCGACGCGCTGTTCCGGCTGTTCAAGCGCGAGCCGTTCGACCACCTGGTCCTGGCCGGGCCGGCCGAGGCGCACCTCGAGCTGGAGCGAGGGCTGCACGACTACCTGCGCCAGCGGATCAGGGCCCGGGTCTGCCTGCCGATGACGGCGACCACCGAGGAGGTCCTGGCGCGCTGCCTGGAGGTCGAAGAGAGCCTCGAGCGGGGGCGCGAGCACGAGCAGGCGGTCCGGCTGCTCGAGGCGGCCGCAGCGGGCTCGCGCGCGGTGACCGGCCTCCGGAGGACGCTCGCCGCGCTCGGCGACGGGCGGGTGGGCGAGCTGATGGTCTCGCTGGACCTGGCCGAGCCCGGCGCCGTGTGCCCGTCCTGCGGCCGACTGTCCGAGCACGACAGCAGGTGCGTGCGATGCGGCGCGAGGCTCGAGCCGGTGGCCGACGTGGTCGAGCTCGCCGTGGCCGAGGCCGTCCGGCAGGGCTGCGCGGTGGAGACGGTCGTGGACGGCAACGAGCTGGAGCCGGTCGGGGGCATCGGCGCGATGCTGCGGTTCTGAGCGGGTCCGGTGTCGGACGGGGGGCAGGCGCTCGGGCTGGATGTCGGCGGCACCAAGATCGCCTGCTTCCGCGTGGCCCGGGACGGGTCCATCCTGGCCCGCGAGACCGTGCCCACCCCGGCCGAGGACCCCGAGGCCACGATCGCGGCGATGGTGGAGGTGGCCCGGCGCCTGCGCACCCCGGAGGTGGTGGCGGTGGGGGTGGGAGCGGCCGGGCTGGTCGACGCCACGGCCGGCGTGCTGCGGTTCGCTCCCAACCTGGCCTGGCGCGAGCTGCCGATCGCGCGCCGGATCGCCGAGGCGCTCGACCTGCCCTGCCAGGTGGACAACGACGCCAACGTCGCGGCGTGGGGGGAGTGGCGGTTCGGCGCGGGCCGGGGGTACCGGCACATGCTGCTGGTCACGGTGGGCACCGGGATCGGAGGGGGGATCGTGGCCGGACGGCGGCTGTTCCGTGGCGCGCACGGGTTCGCCGCCGAGATCGGGCACATCATCGTCGAGCCGGGCGGGCCGCGGTGCGGGTGCGGCAACCGGGGATGCTGGGAGCAGGTCGCCTCGGGTCGGGCCATCGGACGCCTGGGGCAGGAGGTCCTCGGCGAGCACCGGGGCTCGCTGGTGTGGGAGCTCTCGGGCGGCGACCCGGAACGGGTGACCGGTGAGCTCGTGACCGAGGCCGCGAGGCGCGGGGACGGGCTGGCCCGGGGGATCCTGCACCAGGTCGGAGCCCGGCTCGGGGAGGGCATCGCCGGGCTCGTCAACGTGCTCGACCCGCAGGTGGTCGTGGTCGGCGGGGGCGCGATCGA
>JBHGAT010000164.1:0-4766 GCA_041946645.1 Candidatus Velamenicoccus archaeovorus
AGCGGCCCGACGATGCCGAACCCCTCGGTGCCGTTGTGGAGCGCGAAGCCGATCACGAGCAGCAGCGCGAGGGAGACCTCGCCGGAGTGGGCGGCCTGACCGATCGCGAGCCCCTCCGAGAAGTTGTGGAGCCCGATCCCCGTGGCGATCGACATCCCCACGCGCATCGCGTCCGATCGCAGGACGTCGGCCTCGGCCACCGCCATGGCCCCCGGGCCGAGGCTGGTCCTGGGCCGGCGTCGCCAGACCCTGGTCACGTACAGCAGGCCGATCAGCCCCGCGCCGAGCCCCACCAGGTACAGGCCGCCGATCGCCACCAGGTGCCCCCACGCGCCGTCGGCCACGGCCTCCTCGACCGGCTCGGTGGCGTGCTCGAGGATGTCGAACAGCAGGAAGACCAGGATCCCGGCCGAGACCCCGTTCAGGAAGGTCCGCAGCCGGACGTTCTGGCTGCGCATCCGCCCGACGGGGAGCCCCAGGAAGATGGTGAACCCGGCGATCGCGCCGAGCAGGACGGTCTGTGCTGTGCTCACCGGGGTCCTTCCGGTCGGGCCTCCACCGGACGAATCCTATCGGGGGGGTCGGATTCGGGTCAACCTCGTTCGGACACGAACGATACGTTCCCGAGGGGCCCTCGGTCCAACCGCGCGGCGGGCCCGTCGGGGCCGAGGCTTCGGCCGGCCGCCGGTCCCGGCGGCGGAGGGCTCGTCGGGGCCGAGGGCTAGAATCCGCCGGTGGCCACGCGCACGGACGATCCCCCCAAGCGCCTGTTCCTGCTCGACGGACACAGCCTGTCGTACCGGGCGTTCTTCGCCCTGCCTCAAACGTTGGCCACCACCACCGGCCAGATCACCAACGCCGTCTACGGGTTCACCTCGATGCTCATCAAGCTCCTGGCCGAGGAGAAGCCGGACCTCGTGGCCGTGGCCTTCGACGTGGGCAAGCCCACCGTCCGCCTGGAGAAGTACGCCGAGTACAAGGCCGGTCGTCCCGAGACCCCCGACGAGTTCCGCCAGCAGCTCGGCCTGATCGTCGAGGTCCTGGAGACCTTGCGGATCCCGGTGATCGGCGTCGAGGGGCACGAGGCCGACGACGCCATCGCCACGCTGGCCACGAGGGCGGTCGAGCAGGGGATCGAGGCCGTGATCGTCACCGCCGATCGGGACTTCTTCCAGCTCGTGGGGCCGGGCATCCGGGTGATGTTCAACGTGAAGGGCATCTCGGAGATCCGGCTGTACGACGAGGGGGCGGTGCAGGAGCGGTTCGGCCTGCCCCCGTCCAAGTACCTCGAGTACGTGGCGCTCAAGGGCGACCCCTCGGACAACATCCCGGGCGTGCCCGGCGTGGGCGAGAAGACCGCGTCCAAGCTGGTCCAGGACTTCGGCTCGGTGGAGGAGCTGCTCGCCCAGACCGACCGGCTCAAGGGTCGGCTCAGGACGGCCATCGAGGAGGCCGGCGAGCAGCTCGTCCTCAACAAGGACCTGGCCCGCCTGAACCGCGACCTCGAGCTCGAGGTCCGGCCCGAGGACTGCGTGATGGGCGAGTGGGACATGGACGCCGTCCACCGTCTGTTCACGTCGCTCGAGTTCCGCACGCTGCTCGAGCGCCTCGAGGAGGTGGCCCGCGGCACCAAGCCCGCCGTCGAGGTGGCCGAGCTCGACCTGCGCGAGGCCACCGAGAAGGAGCTCGTCTCGTTGCTGGCCTCCGCCGCGCCGAAGGGCGTCCGCCTCGAGCTCGAGGGACGGGCCATCACCGGCATCGCGGCCTCGGCGGGGGGCGGGCAGGCCGCGTACGCCGCGCTGGCGGGGCTCGACCGGATCGCGCCGCTCCTGGCCGACCCCGAGGTCCCCAAGTGGCTGCACGACGCCAAGGAGGCCGAGACCGCGGTGGTGGCCGCGGGCGGCGCGCTGGACGGCGTGGCGTTCGACACGATGCTGGCCGGCTACCTGCTGGACCCGGCCACCGCCCAGTACCCGCTCGCATCGCTCTGCCAGCAGTACCTGGGGACCGACGTGCTCGGCGCCCTGGGAGAGGCGGAGGAGGGGCAGCTGTTCGGCCAGAGCTGGCGGACGGCCGCCGCCGAGGCCGCCGCGGTGGCGCTGCTCGCACCGGTGATGGCCGAGCGGATCGAGAAGGCCGGGCTCGGCCGGCTGCTGATGGACGTGGAGCTGCCCCTGTCCACGGTGCTCGCGCGGATGCAGGCCCGGGGCGTGGCCCTGGACGTGGCCTACCTCGACGAGATGGCCGAGGGCGTGCGGGACCGCATGGCCACGCTCCGCGAGGACGTGTACCGGTACGCCGGCGAGGAGTTCAACCTCAACTCGCCGCCGCAGCTCCGGGCCATCCTGTACGACAAGCTCCACCTGTCCCCGGGCAAGCGCACGCCCAAGGGTCAGCTCTCGACCGACGCCAGCGTGCTCGAGAAGCTCCGCGACCAGCACCCGGTCGTGGACGCCCTGCTGCAGTGGCGCGAGCTCGACAAGCTGAACTCGACCTACCTGGAGGCCCTGCCCCGTCAGGTGGACCCGGCCGACGGGCGCGTCCACACCACGTTCAACCAGACCGGCGCCGCCACCGGCCGGCTGTCCTCGGTCAACCCCAACCTCCAGAACATCCCGGTCCGGGGCGAGCTGGGGCGGCAGATCCGCCGGGCGTTCGTCCCCGGCCCCGGCGATCGCCTGCTGATGGCGGCGGACTACTCGCAGATCGAGCTCCGGATCCTGGCCCACCTGGCCGACGACGAGGGGCTGAAGGCAGCGTTCGCGTCGGGCGCCGACATCCACACGGCCACCTCGGCCAAGGTCTTCGGCTTGCCCGAGGACCAGGTGGACCCGGCCACCCGGAGCCGGGCCAAGGCGATCAACTACGGCCTCGCGTACGGGATGAACGCGTACGGCCTGGCCTCGCGCCTGGAGATCCCCGTGGACGAGGCTCAGGAGTTCATCGACGCGTACTTCGCGAGCTTCCCCCAGATCAAGGACTTCCTGGAGCGCCAGGTGGCCAAGGCCACGGCCGAGGGGTTCACGGAGACGCTGCTCGGGCGGCGCCGGTACATCCCGGAGCTGCAGGCGGCCAACCCCCGGGTCCGCGACATGGGCCGTCGGATGGCCCTCAACGCGCCGATCCAGGGGAGCGCGGCCGACGTGTTCAAGCTCGGGATGATCGGGGTGGAGCGGGCCCTCCGGGCCTCCGGGCTCGACTGCGCGATGCTGCTCACCGTCCACGACGAGCTCGTGTTCGAGGTCCGCGCGGACCAGGTGGAGGACGCCGCCGAGGTGGTGCGCCGCGAGATGGAGTCGGCGTACCCGCTCTCCGTGCCGCTCCGAGCGGACATCGGGTGGGGGGCCAACTGGGCCGAGGCCGCGCCGGCCGGCCACTGAGCCCTCGGACCGTCCCGACCCGTCCCGGCGCTTGGCCCGTTGACGTGCGAAATCGCGCGCGGCTACCATTCCCGGGCCCGCGAGGCTGCGTTGCGCACCTCGGCAGATCCCAGACCGCCGCGGTGCGTGCCTTGCGTGCGGAAGGAGATGGTTCAGATCGAGACGAGCGAAGCCAAGGCCGCGCAGGAGCGCGACCTGACCCCGGACGAGCTCCGGGAGGCCGTGGAGGCCTCCCTCCGGGACTTCAAGGACGGCGACATCGTCGACGGTGAGGTCGTGAAGATCGACCGCGACGAGGTCCTGGTCGACATCGGCTACAAGTCCGAGGGCGTGATCCCCGCGAAGGAGCTGTCGATCCGCCACGACGTCGACCCCAACGAGGTCGTGAAGGTGGGCGACAAGATCGAGGCCCTCGTGCTCCAGAAGGAGGACAAGGAGGGTCGCCTGATCCTGTCCAAGAAGCGCGCCCAGTACGAGCGCGCGTGGGGCCGGATCGAGGAGGTCATGCAGTCGGGCGGCACCATCAAGGGCCCGGTCATCGAGGTGGTGAAGGGGGGGCTGATCCTCGACATCGGCCTCCGTGGGTTCCTCCCGGCGTCGCTGGTGGACCTCCGCCGGGTCCGCGACCTGCACCCGTTCGTGGGGCAGGAGCTCGAGGCCAAGATCATCGAGCTCGACCGCAACCGCAACAACGTCGTGCTCTCGCGGCGGGCCTTCCTCGAGGAGTCCCAGAGCGAGGATCGCAAGAAGTTCCTCGAGTCGCTGCAGAAGGGCGAGCGCCGCAGGGGCAAGGTGTCGTCCATCGTGAACTTCGGCGCGTTCGTCGACCTGGGCGGTGTGGACGGCCTGGTCCACGTGTCGGAGCTGTCGTGGAAGCACGTGGACCACCCCAGCGAGGTCGTCCAGGTCGGTCAGGAGGTCGAGGTCGAGGTGCTCGACGTCGACCTGGAGCGCGAGCGCGTGTCGCTCTCGCTGAAGGCCACCCAGGAGGACCCCTGGAAGGAGTTCGAGCGCAAGTACCAGGCCGGCGAGATCATCGAGGGCCAGGTCACCAAGCTCGTGCCCTTCGGCGCGTTCGTGCGGGTGGCCCAGGGCATCGAGGGCCTGGTCCACATCTCCGAGATCTCCGACGCGCACGTCGACACGCCCGAGTCCGTGCTGTCGGTGGGAGACCAGGTCCGGGTCAAGGTGATCGAGGTCGACGTGCCGCGCCGCCGGATCAGCCTGTCGATGCGGCAGGTGGGCGACGCCCTCCCCACCATCCGGGAGCCCGAGATCGAAGAGGAGGTCCCGGCGGAGGTCCCCGCCGCCGAGGTCCCGGTCGCCCCTCCGGCAGAGGCGCCCGCGGCTCCGGCCGCCCCCGAGCCCGCGGCTCCCGCGCCCGAG
>JBHGAT010000165.1:0-4743 GCA_041946645.1 Candidatus Velamenicoccus archaeovorus
GACCTGCTCGAGGAGGGCGATCCGACCCGCGCCGAGACCCTCCTCCGGACGGCCACCGGGCTGCTCGGCCTGGGACGGCGGGTCGAGGCAGACCCGCTGCTCGTCCAGGCCATCCGGGCGGCCCGCGAGGCCGGCGACGCCGCGCTCGAGCGGCGGGCCCGGCTGGCCAGGGCCACGGCGTCGAGCGGGGAGACGGGTCCCGAGCGGGTCGAGTCGATCTGGGAGGCGGCCCATGAGGCGGAGATCGCCTGCGCCGGCGCGAACGACGAGACGGGGCTGTGGGCCGCGTGGTCGGCTCGCGCGCTCGTCCACCGGCGTTGGGGCCACTGGGGGGCGGCGGCCGACGACGCGGAGCGCGCCGCGGCCCACGCGGAGCGCGCCGGGCGTGCGCTGGAGGCGGTGGGGTCGCTGCTCGAGGTGGCCCTTGCCGTCGAGGACGGGCCGGCCCCGTTGGCGGGATCGATCGAGCGGTGCCGGACGATCCTCGGGCGGGCGGAGGGCCGTCGCCGCCTGGTGCGGGAGGTCGCCGGCGTGCTGGCGATCCTGCTGGCGCGGCACGGGTCGTTCGAGGAGGCGGGGGAGCGGCTGGCAGAGGCCAGGGCCGCTGCGGAGGGGACCGGGCCCGGACCGCTCGCCCGGGCGCTGCATCGGACCGCCCGGGTCGAGGCGCTCGCCGGCCGCAGGGAGCGGGCCGAGGAGCTCCTGTGGGAGGCGCTCGACGGCGCCGTCCGCGCCGGGGACGTGCCACTGGAGGGCGCGATCGGCGCCACGCTGGCGGATTTGCTGGTGGACCTGGGCCGGGCCGCGGACGCCCTGCCGCTCCTGGACGAGGTCCGGCGGACCGCGGCACCGGACGACCTGGTCACGCAGGTTCGATGGCGCTCGGCTCGAGCGCGCGCGCTCGCCCGCCGGGAGGCTGCGGGGGGCGCCGAAGGTCTCGGAGCTCGCCCGGTCGTCGCCGAGACGGATGCCGGAGCGCTCGCGCGCGAGGCCGTCCGCATCGCCGAGCAGACGGATCTGATCGACCTGCGCGCGGGGGCCCTGCTGGCGCTGGCCGAGGTGCTCGCGGCCCGGGGCCGGCCGGAGGAGGCAGCGCCCTTCGCCCGGAGGGCCCTGCGAGCGCTCGAGCGGCGGGGCGCCAGCGTGCCGGCGGAACGAGCCCGCGCCGTCCTGGCTTCCCTGGGACGACCGAACGGCCCCGGGGCTCCCGCGACCCCGGACGACACGACCGCCGAGCCGGCCGAGCCCGGCGGGTCGCCGGACCCGATGGAGAGCGTCCCGGAGCCGGCGGAGCCACCCGCGCGCTCGGAGCCACCGACGCCGCAGGGGCTCGCGTCCCCGACGTCCGCCGCGCCCTCGGACGAGCGCCAGGGGCACGGCGGCGACGGTCGGTGGTGGTCGTTCGGCCGCAGCTGAAGACCCACCCGGATGCGGTCCTCCCGGTCTCTACTGACCCGTCCACCCCCCGTCCACGTACACCTCGGACCCCGTCATGTACGAGGCCTCGTCGGACGCGAGGAAGGACACCACGGCGGCCACCTCCTCGGGTCGCCCGAGCCGTCCCATCGGGGTGTTCGCGAGCACCGCGTCCATGAACGGTGTGTCGCGCGCGTCGTCGAGCATCGGGGTGTCGATGAACCCCGGATGGACCGAGTTCACCCGGACGCCCTCCCCGGCCCACCGGATGGCCGCGTTCTTGGTCATCAGCCGCACGGCGCCCTTCGACGCGTGGTACGCGACCGAGCCGCCGAACCCGCCGACCGCGCCGAAGATCGAGCTCATGTTCACGATCGAGCCGCCACCGCTCTCGCGCATGACCGGGCCCGCGTGCTTCATGCCCAGCCACACACCGGTCTGGTTGATCGCGATCAGCCGCTCCCACCCCTCCCGGGTCTCCTCCTCCACGTCCGCGAACGTGCCGATCCCCGCGTTGTTCACCAGCACGTGCAGCCCGCCGAAGCGCTCGCGAGCGGTGCCCACCACCTCGACCCACGCGGCCTCGTCCGCCACGTCGTGGTGGACGTACACGCCCTGGGTCCCCGCCGGGAGCTCGCCCACCAGGGCTCGTCCCTCGTCGTCCAGGACGTCGGTGGCGATCACCGTCGCCCCGTCCTCCCCGAGTCGTCGCGCGCAGGCGCGGCCGATCCCCCGCGCGGCACCGGTCACGATGGCCACCTTGCCCGAAAGATCCATGTCCACCTCCTCACCGCCATCCTGTCTCACCTCGTCCGGTCCGGGAACGGCCCCGCGGGGCGGCCGGGCCCCACGGGGCGGCCGGGCCCCACGCCGGCGGCCGGGCCCCCTATCGTGGTCACCATGCCGTCGCGCAGAGAGGTCCTGGAGGTGGCCGGCCGGGAGGTCGCCGTCTCGAACCCGGACAAGATCTTCTTCCCGAGGATCGGGCGGACCAAGCTCGACCTCGTCCGCTACTACCTGGCGGTGGCCGAGGGCACGCTGCGGGGCGTGGCCGCCCGGCCGATGGCCCTCAAACGGTACGTGAACGGCGCCGGGGGCGAGTTCTTCTTCCAGAAGCGGGCCCCCACATCGCGACCGGCGTGGATCGAGACGGTCGAGCTGGCCTTCCCCTCCGGGCGGACCGCCCACGAGATCGTCGTACGGGACGTTGCCCAGCTGGCCTGGGTGGTGAACCTGGGATGCATCGACCTCAACCCCCATCCGGTGCGGGCGGAGGACCTCGAGCACCCGGACGAGCTGCGGGTGGACCTCGACCCGGTCCCGGGGGTGGGGTGGGAGCAGATCCGCGACGTCGCGATGGCGACGCGGGAAGCGCTCGAGGACTTCGGGCTCGTGGGCTGGCCCAAGACCTCGGGCTCGCGGGGCATCCACGTGTACTGCCGGATCGAGCCGCGTTGGACCTTCCCCGAGGTGCGCCGGGCGGCGCTCGCGCTGGCCCGCGAGGTCGAGCGCCGGGTCCCCGAGCTCGCCACGAGCCGCTGGTGGAAGGAGGAGCGCCACGGCGTGTTCCTCGACTACAACCAGAACGCGAAGGATCGCACGGTCGCGTCCGCGTACTCGGTCCGGCCGACGACCGACGCCCGGGTCTCCGCGCCGCTGCGGTGGGACGAGGTCCCGACGTGCCGCGCCGAGGACTTCACGATCGACACGGTGCCCCGGCGGTTCGCCGAGATCGGCGACCCCTGGGAGGGGATCGACGATGCGGCGGGGTCGCTCGAACCGTTGCTCGAGCTGGCCGCCCGGCACGAGGCCGCCGGGTTCGGGGACGCGCCGTGGCCGCCCCACTTCGAGAAGCAGGCCGGCGAGCCGCCGAGGGTCCAGCCATCGAAGCGCCGCCGGGACGGGCCGAAGGCAGGCGCCGTCCCGCCGCCGGCGCCGGGCAAGCGGGTCGGGCCCACGGGACGCCGCCGCAGCACGATGCCGTTGATCGAGATCGCCCGCGCGGCCACCGAGGAGGAGGCACGCGCCGGGCTCGAGCGCTGGCGGAAGCGTCACGCCGACGTGTGGTCGTACCTGGCGCCGGCCGACGTGCTGGTGGACGCGATGCGGGGCCGCTTCACGACGTGGACCCGGATCCGCATCAACCTGCGCAACGTCCCCGAGGCCCAACGCCCCGGACAGGAGCCGCTCGAGGTCGACTTCGATCCGTGGGAGGGCTTCCAGCCGCCGCGTGCGGCCGAGTGAAGGCGCTGTGGGCCGTCCGGCGCACGGCGGTGTAGCCCCTCCGCCCCACATGACCGCGTAGCCGCTCCGACCGAACGGGGTGGCCCACCCCGGCGTCGCGACATCCCCCGATACCCAACGACATCCCCGACCGGCAGGGTGGGGCGGCATGGTGCGAC
This sequence comes from Candidatus Velamenicoccus archaeovorus, assembly GCA_041946645.1. Lineage (GTDB taxonomy): Bacteria > Actinomycetota > UBA4738 > UBA4738 > HRBIN12 > DASQQQ01. The sequence goes on from JBHGAT010000165.1 coordinate 3,819, forward strand.
GCGCGGTCTGCCTCGCGGTGCTGCTGCTCCTGCTGCTGCCGACGCACGCCGCCGCGCTCGACGCGCTCGAGCAGCGCGCCGTCGACCTGACCAACGCGACCCGGGTCCGCAACGGCCTGCACGAGCTCGTGGTCGGCGCCAGGCTCACCCGGTACGCGGAGCGGCACGCGCACGAGATGGCCGAGCAGCGACGGCTGTTCCACTCGGCGCTCCGGATCCCCGGCTACCGCTCCCTCGGCGAGATCGTCGGCGAGGGCAGCACGGTCCGGAGCGTGCACCGGGCCTTCCTACGCTCGCCCGAGCACCGCCGGATCATGCTCGGGACGTGGCGGAGGATCGGCGTGGGGGTGGCCCGGGCCGGCGGCCTCGTGTACGTGGTCGAGATCTTCGCCCGCTGACGGGTCGGGACCGGAACGCAGAGGGAACGCCCCGCCGGGCGTCCCCTCGCCTTGCCCCGGGTCACACGGGCCCGCTACGCGGTCATCGTCTGCTGGAGCTCCCGCTTGCGCACGGCCATGCGCTCCCCCAGCTCGGCCAGCTCCGCCTTCTCGAAGACCTGTCGCGCCTGCTCGAACATCTCCTGCTCTTCCTCGTCGATGTGGTGCTCGACGTTCTCCTTCATCACGGTGAGCTTGGCTCCCCACCGCTCGTCGTCGAACGGGACGCCCTCGATCTCGGCCATCACCATGTCCACCACGTTGTGCTCCTCGTAGGCCTCGAGCACGATGTCCTTGGCCTTGGGGTGCTCCTTGAGCGCGGGGTAGAAGATCTCCTCCTCGATCGCCTCGTGCACCTCCAGCTCGTGCTTGACCTTGGCGAACAGCTCCTCGCGGGTCTTCACCCCCCGCTCGGTGGTCGAGCTCAGCTTCTCGAGCACGTCCTTGACCTCGTCGTGGTCGTCCTTCAGCAGGCTCAGCGCGTCCAA
>JBHGAT010000166.1:0-4734 GCA_041946645.1 Candidatus Velamenicoccus archaeovorus
CCGCCGAGCCGCCGCGAGGTCGTGGTAGTGGCTCAGGTCCGTGCTGACCACCACCAGGTCCGCCTCCGCCGCCAGGGCCTCGATCAGCCCCGCGACGGTGTCCGCCGTGGAGGCGCCGACGGCCACCGGCAGCACGCGGAGATCGGGACCCAGCAGCCGGAGCAGGAACGGCAGCTGGACCTCGATCGCGTGCTCCGGCTCGTGCGGCTCGTCGTCGGCCGCCGCTCCGGCGCCCTGGGCGACCCGCCGCAGCCCGAGGTCGATCGGGACGTCGCCGAGCGGGGTCCGCCACGCCTCCGCCACCGGCACCACGGCGCCCGCCAGAGGGACGAAGTGCGCCGGACCGAGGAGCGCGACCCTCCGGAGCCGCGCGGCAGCGCCCCGGACGGTCGCGTACGCGGACGCGGCCACCGGTCCCGAGTACCCGTAGCCGGCATGCGGCACGATCAGGGCTCGCGGCACCGGGCCGGACGTCGGGCCCGCGGCGTCGAGCAGCCCGTCCACCGCGGCCCGGAGCTCGTCGGGGTCGTCCGGGTAGAACCTCCCGGCCGCCGCCGGGGGCCGCACGCGCCCCGTGATCCGCGTGCTCACGGCGCCGCCAGCCGGACGGGACGCCGCCGCGCGCCCCAGCTCCCGGGACCGGCTTCGAAGACGCCGGCGCACCTGGTCCCGCAGATGGCGCACCGTCCGTCGGGGGCGAGGTTCCAGACGCCGAGGTCGTAGCCGTCGCGCTCGATCAGCAGGGCCCCACACGCGTGGCACCGCGTGCTCTGCCCCTCCACGTCGCGGACGTTGCCCGTGTACGCGTACCGGACCCCGTTGGCGAGGGCGATCGACCGGGCCCGCGTGAGCGTGGCGGCCGGGGTGGGAGGGCGGTCCAGCATCTTGAAGTCGGGGTGGAACGCGGTGAAGTGCATCGGCACGTCGGGGCCGAGCCGATCCACCACCCACTTGGTCATCGCGTCCAGCTCCCGGTCGTCATCGTTCTCGCCGGGGATCAGCAGCGTCGTGAGCTCGAGCCAGACGTCGGTGCCGTGCTGCAGGTACTCGAGCGTCTCGAGCACCGGGCCGAGCCGCGCGAAGCACACGCGGTGGTAGAAGTCCTCCGTGAACCCTTTGAGGTCGACGTTGGCCGCGTCGACGTGCGCGAACAGCTCGGCCCGCGGTCCCGGCTCCACGTAACCGGCGGTGACCGCGACGGTGCGGATCCCTCGAGCCCGGCAGGCATCGGCGGCGTCGATCGCGTACTCGAGGAAGATCACCGGGTCGTTGTAGGTGAACGCCACGCTCCGGCATCCCAGGCGTTCGGCGGCGTCGGCGATCGCGTCGGGCGAGGCCTCGTCCGACAGCGTGTCGACCTCGCGCGACTTGGAGATGTCCCAGTTCTGGCAGAACCTGCATCCCAGGTTGCAGCCGGCCGTGCCGAACGACAGCACCGGCGTGCCCGGGAGGAAGTGGTTGAGCGGCTTCTTCTCGATGGGGTCCACGCAGAACCCGCTGGAGCGGCCGTAGGTGGTCAGCACGATCCGGTCGCCCTCGCGGGCCCGCACGAAGCAGAACCCTCGCTGGCCCTCGTGGAGGCGGCACCGGCGGGGGCAGACGTCGCACTGCACGCGGCCGTCGTCGAGGCGGTGCCAGAAGCGTGTGGGGTGCGCCGTCGAGGCCGTCACGGCCCTCACCTCCGTCCCCATCTTGGCACCTCGGGCGGCCCCGGCCCACCCCCGGCGCGACCGGTGCCGTCCCCGACGCCCTCAAGCGTTCCCGGGCAGGGCCCGAGAACCACTCCAGGGCCTGACGCGAGGGGTTCATGGACGTAGCCGACCTGCTCCGCTACGCGGTCGAACGGGGCGCGAGCGACCTCCACCTGTCGGCCGGCAACGTGCCGTTCATCCGGGTGGACGGCGAGCTGCTGCCGGCCGCCTTCCCCGCGATGGACGCGACCGACACCGAGGAGGCCGCCGAGCGCCTCCTCCCCCAGCACGAGACCACCGGGTTCCTCCGCACCAACGAGGCCGACTTCGCGTTCACGCTCGAGGGCGTGGGACGGTTCCGGGTCAACGTGCTCCGCCAGCGCGGGACGGTGGCCCTGGCCATCCGCCGGGTCGCGTCCGAGGGACAGACGTTCGCCGAGCTCCATCTGCCCGAGGTGATCCAGACGCTGTGCGAGGCGCGTCGGGGCCTCGTCCTGGTCACGGGTCCCACCGGCGCCGGCAAGACCACCACGATCGCCGCGATGATCGGGTTCGTCAACCGGACGCGGCGGGCGCACATCGTGACGATCGAGGACCCCGTCGAGGTGGTCCACACCGACGACATGTCGGTGATCTGGCAGCGGGAGGTCGGTCCCGACACCGAGTCGTACGCCACCGGTCTGCGGCAGGTCCTGCGCCAGGACCCGGACGTGATCTTCGTGGGCGAGATCCGCGACGCGGACGCGGCGCGCTCGGCGATCCAGGCGGCGCAGACCGGCCACCTGGTGCTCTCGACGATGCACACGATCGACGCCACCGAGACCGTCTCGCGGATCGTGGAGCTGTTCCCCGAGCGCCAGCAGGCGCAGGTCCGCACGTCGCTGGCCGGAGCGCTGCGCGGCATCGTCTCGCAGCGGCTGCTCGAGCGGCTCGACGGCCGCGGCCGGATCCCCGCGGTGGAGGTCCTGCTCAACACGGGTCGGGTCGCCGAGCGGATCCTCGATCCCGCCGGCACGTCGGAGCTCCTCGACGTGATCGCCGAGAGCCGGTTCGACGGCATGCAGACGTTCGACGGATCCCTGCTGCAGCTGGTGCGGGACGGGCTGGTCTCGGAGGAGGACGCCCGCGCCGTCGCCACCAACCCCCACGACCTCGGTCTGGCCCTGCGGGGCGAGCTCGCACCGGCCCGCGGCTCCGTCCTGGCCCAGGAGGTCTGATCGGGATGGAGCTGCCGGTCGAGGCGCCCGCACCGGGCGAGTGCGGACGGTGCGGCGGCGGCAACTCGCCGGAGGCGCGGTTCTGCCAGCACTGCGGCACGCCGCTGGGGACGCCGGATCCGATCGATCGCCACGAGGGGCTCTGGGTCCCCGAGGTGTCCGCCGGCGCACCGATCGTCACGGCCGTCGTCTGCGAGCTCTCGCCCCTTGCGCCCGACGAGGGCGAGACCGCCCGGAACGCCGACGGTGCCCTCGAGGTGCCATCGGAGGACCTCGAGCGGGTCCGGGAGCTCCTCGAGCGCTCGGGAGCGGCCGTGGAGGAGGTGCCCGGAGCGCAGGCCGCGCTGGCGGCCGTGTTCGGGCCGGAGCCGGCGGGGGGCGAGGGGCCGATCCGGGCCGTCCGCGCCGCCGCCGAGGCGCGCGAGACCGTCTCGGAGCGGCCCGGCGGGCCGGCGTTCCGGGCGGGCGTGGGCACCGCGGAGATCGTCGGCGACGGCCCCGGCGCCGAGGTCCTGTGGCGGCAGCGCGTGGTCGACCTGGCCACCCGGCTGCAGCGGATGGCCGAGCTCGGCGACGTGGTCGTGGCGGAGAGCGTGTACCGGCGGGTCGGCACCGCGGCCGAGCTCGGGCCGCTCCGCCCGAACGCACCGGCCGCGGAGGCGCCGGGCGGGCCCCTCCGGCTGATCGAGGCGAGCCCCGATCCCGCGACGGTCGCGCTCGGGACCACGGCGATCGTCGGTCGCGAGGACGAGCGGGCACGGATCCGGGCTGCCTTCGACCGGGCCGAGGCGGATCGGCGCGCCGTCCTCGTGCGGATCGTGGGCGAGCCCGGCGCCGGCACCACGCGGCTGGCCGAGGCCTGCGCCGCCGAGGTCGCGGACGAGGGAGCGGCGCGGGCCGTGACGGTCCGGTGTGCGCTCGGTGCGGCGCCGGGGGGCGTGGAGGCGCTGGCCCGACTGCTCGAGGCGCTGACGGGGACGGATCCCACCGCGCCCGCGGGCCGGGTCGAGGAGGCCCTCCGTGCGGTGATGAGCGACGACGACGAGGCCGACACGGTGCTCGAGCGCCTCCGGCCGGCGGTGGGCCTGGAGGGCCGGGCCGACCCGGACGAGACCGCATGGGCGCTGGGGCGGTTCCTGGAGCGAGCCGCGGGCGAGCGCCCCCTCGTGCTCGTGCTGGACGACGCCGATCGAGCCGGCACCTGGTTCCTCGGGCTGGTCGTCGAAGCCACCGCCGGCGCTCGGGCCCCGATCCTCGTGCTCGCGACGGGGGCGGCGCATGGCTGGCCGCTCACCTGGGAGCAGGGAGCGGTCGAGCGGATCGCTCTCGGGCCGCTGGCCCCCGAGGCGATGCGGACGATGGCGGCGGCGATGCTCCTGGACCCCGAGCCCGAACCGGAGCTGCTCGACCGGCTGCTCTCGTGCTCGGCGGGGAACCCCTTGGCGCTGGAGCAGCGGATCGCCGCGATGGCCGACCGAGGCGAGCTCCGGTTCGAGCGCCGTCGCTGGACCCGAGCGGCCACGGGAGGGACGGACGCGACGCCGTCCGGTGCGTCGGACGGTGGGACGGGGACCGATCCGACCGCGGCGATCGCCGGGCGCCTGCAGGACCTGGAACCGGAGGACCGAGCGCTGCTCGCCGCGCTCGACACGGCCGGGGGTGAGGCGTCGCCGGCACTGCTCGAGACGCTCCTCGAGGGCACCGCGGTGGAGGACCGCCTGGCCGCGCTCACCGCGCGCCGGTTCCTGCGCGCCGAGCCCTCCGGGAGCGGCCGGGTGGTCGGGTTCGCGCACGACGTGCTCCGCTCCGCGGCCCGTGCGGGGGCG
>JBHGAT010000167.1:0-4713 GCA_041946645.1 Candidatus Velamenicoccus archaeovorus
GGTGGGGCGGGGAGGACTTGAACCTCCGACCGACGGATTATGAGTCCGCTGCTCTGACCGACTGAGCTACCGCCCCTCGCGGTCGAGACGGCCGGCGGGTCGCGCCGGCGTCCGTCCGCTCCCCGAATGATGGCAGAAGGTCGGATGGTCCTGAAGCCCGACCGTGGGTTGTCGCCCCCCGCCGACGGCCATACGATGGGTCACCTGAAACGTTACGGTAACGTTTCATCTTCACTGAGCGGAAGGAGGACCGATGGCCGTCGAGACCGTGCGCCCGGAGGGCTACGACCGGCGCTGGTGGATCCTGGCCGTGCTGTGTCTCAGCCTCCTGGTGATCGGCCTGGACAACACGGTCCTCAACGTGGCGCTGCCCACGCTGGTCCGCGAGCTCCACGCCTCGGACAGCCAGCTGCAGTGGATGATCGACGCTTACACGCTCGTGTTCGCCGGCCTCCTGCTCACGACGGGGAGCCTCTCGGACCGCTTCGGTCGGCGTTCCGCCCTGAGCGCCGGTCTCGTGGTGTTCGGCGTTGGGTCCGTTGCCTCGGCCTTCGCCGGATCGCCCGAGGTGCTCATCGCGATGCGAGCGGTGATGGGCGTGGGAGGAGCGCTCATCATGCCGTCCACCCTGTCGATCCTCACGAACGTCTTCCCGGCCGAGGAGCGCGGCCGGGCCATCGGGATCTGGGCCGGGGTGTCCGGCCTCGGGATCGGCGTGGGGCCGTTGGTGGGGGGCGCGTTGCTGAACCACTTCTGGTGGGGCTCGGTCTTCTTCGTCAACGTCCCCATCGTGATCCTGGCGCTGGTCAGCGGCCGGCTCCTCGTCCCCGACTCGAAGGACCCCTCGGCGCCCAAGGTGGATCCCATCGGCGTCCTCCTGTCCGTCACCGGGCTGGTGTCGCTGGTCTACGCCATCATCGAGGCCCCCAGGCACGGCTGGGCCGATCCCGTGACCGTCATCGGGCTGGCCGTCGGCGCGGTGCTGGTCGCCGCGTTCGTGGCCTGGGAGCTGCACACCGACCATCCGATGCTGAACGTCCGGTTCTTCGAGAACCCTCGCTTCAGCGCCGCGAACGTCTCGATCACGCTCGTGTTCTTCGCCATGTTCGGCTCGCTCTTCTTCCTCACGCAGTACCTGCAGTTCATCCTGGGCTACTCGCCGCTCGAGGCCGGCACGCGCACGGCGCCGATCGCGCTGGTGATCCTCGTGGTCGCGCCGATCAGCGGTGCCCTGGTGCACCGGATCGGGAACAAGGCGCTCACGGCCGGCGGCCTGCTGATCGTCGGGTTGGGGTTGCTCGTCATGTCCCGCACGAGCCTCGGCTCCGGCTACGGGCATCTCCTGCTCTCGATCCTGATCCTCGGGACCGGGATGTCCCTGGCGATGACCCCGGCCACCGAGTCGATCATGGGGTCCCTGCCGAGGGAGAAGGCTGGCGTCGGCTCGGCCATGAACGACACCACCCGGCAGATCGGCGGGGCCCTCGGCGTCGCGGTGCTCGGGAGCATCTTCAGCTCGGCGTACGCGTCCGGGCTCGCGACCACCCTGTCGCGGCTGCCGACGGAGGTGGCCGAGGTGGTCCGGAGCTCCGTGGGGGGTGCGCTGCTGGCGGCCAAGACGATCGGCGGACCGAGCGGGGCCGCGCTGGCCGGATCCGCGTCGACCTCCTTCGTCCACGCGATGGACCGAGCCCTCACGATCGGCGCCCTCATCGCCGGCGCCGCCTCGGTGGTGGCCCTGCTGTGGCTGCCCAACCGGGCCGAGCCCGACGTCGAAGAGCTCCACCGTATGGAGGAGGTCTACGCCGGCCACCACGAGGGACACGGGGCGGCCGTGCCCGACGGTCTCGACCTCGGGACGGTGGAGGGGTGAGCGCCGCCGCGACCCGGTCCGAGCACCGACCCGCAGGGGCCGTGGAGCCGCGCCCCGGCCGGCGCCGCGACCCGGGGCGCGACCGGGCCATCCTGGACGCCGCCCTGGACCTCCTGGCGGAGAAGGGCTACGAGGCCATGTCGATGGAGGACGTGGCTCACCGCGCCGGCGTGGGCAAGCCCACGATCTACCGGCGATGGCCGTCCAAGCGCGAGCTGGTGATGGAGGCGCTGAGGCGGGTGCCCTCGAGCGCGACGTCGTTCACCGAGGGGACGGTCCGCGAGCGGCTCACCCGCATGGCGGAAGAGATGCCCCGGGCGATCCGGCGACGGCAGGCCGCCGGGTTGCTCTCGTCGCTCGTCGGCGAGATGCACCGCAGCCCCGAGCTCGCCGAGGTCGTCCGCGCCGCGTTCGTGGAGAAGCGGCGGCGGACCACGCTGGCCCTGCTGCGCGAGGGCGTCGAGCGCGGCGAGCTCCGGCCGGAGACGGACGTCGAGCTGGCGGCGGACCTGTTGATCGGTCCGCTCTTCAGCCGGGCGCTCCTGACCGGCGGGAAGCTGAGCCCCCAACTGGCTCGGAGGATCGTCGACGTGGTGTTCGACGGCTACGGCACCGGACCGCGGAGCGAGCCCGGCAACCGCGCGAGGAGGGCCTCCCGGGCGTCGAGGTAGGCGCGTCTGCGGCTCCTCGACGAGCCGGGGTCAGACGTCCAGGAAGACCTGCAGCTCCGTGGTCCCGTCCCCCGCCACGTCCACGGCGAGCTGGTGGTACGTGGCCGCCTTGACCACCGTCCCCCGGGAGGGCCGAGCGAGCGGGCCCAGGTCGATCTCGGCCTCGATCCGGCGATCCGAGGCCCGGGTCACCCGCACCGCCGCCACCCCTCGATCCCGCGTCTCCGCCAGGAAGAGCACCTCGTTCAACAGGTCCACCAGGAGGCCGCCCCGGTCGGGCGCATGGAGCCTGATCGGCTCGGTGGTCTCCGCGCGGTCGGCCCGGACGTCCAGGACCTCGACGAGCGCCAGGACGCCCTCCGCGAAGGCCTGCTCCGGTGTGGGGGCCCACGCCCGGAGCCCGAGGTCGGCCGTGTGCTCCACGAGCTCGTGACCGGCGGAGGGTCGAGGGTCCACGTCCATACCCTGGCAGGGTACGCTGGACGGAAGGAAGAGCCGGGCCGCGGTCGACGGAAGTGGGCAGGAATGCGCAAACCCTTGCAGGGCTGGACGTTCGTAGGACGGAGGTAGAGAGGGGGTCGGATGCTGGGCAACCTCGGTGAACCTCGCCCGCCCAGCCGGCACGTCCGCCAACGCGTGGAGGAGATCCGCGCCTACCTGGAGGCCAACGCGACCGAGGACCTCGACATCCCCTCCGTGGCCCGTGCGAACGCGCTGAGTCCCTTCTACCTCACCCGGATCTTCAAGGCCGAGTACGGCATCCCGCCCTACCGCTACCTGATCCGGCTCCGCATCGGCCTGGCTCGCGAGCTGCTGCAGGATTCGGACCTCACGGTCACCCAGATCTGCCATCGCGTGGGCTTCAACAGCCTGCCGCACTTCACGACCACGTTCCGGCGCCACACGGGCATGAGCCCGTCCCAGTACCGGCGCTTCGTGGACTGGCAGCAAGACGCCGGAAGGTTCGGGCAGGAAACCGAAGCGCTCGTGAAAGCCCCTCGGCGTAGGGACTTCTAGAGGGGGTCGCGGCGCCTCGTCGCGACCCTCGAGCCCTTGGGCCGAAGGAGGGGTTGCGATGCCCAGGAGATCCCTGGTGTGGTCCATCGCGCTCGTCGCCGTCCTGGCGCTCGTGGCGACGGCCTGCGGCGGTGGCACCTCGAGCGGCGGCACGAGCGACAGCGGCTCGACCTCCGGGCCGCTGGAGCCGGGCGGCACGCTGCGGATCGCGATGCAATCGGACGTCCAGGAGGCGTTCGACCCGCAGAAGGAGTACTACGGCGTCGCGTGGGAGTTCTTCCGCTGCTGCCTGACGCGGACGCTGATGTCGTACAACGGCAAGAGCACGGCCGACGGCGGGACGGTGGTCCATCCCGACCTCGCCGCATCGGAGCCCGAGGTCTCGGCCGACGGCCTGACCTGGACCTTCCACCTGAAGCAGGGCGTCCACTACGCGCCGCCCCTCCAGGACGTAACGGTCACGGCGCAGGACTTCATCCGCGCGCTCGAGCGCGAGGCCGACCCCGACACCAACACCGGCGGGTACAGCTTCTACTTCTCGCCGATCGAGGGGTTCGACGACTACGCCGCCGGCAAGACGGACGCGATCTCGGGTCTGTCGGCGCCCGACGACAGCACGCTCGTGATCCGGCTGACCAGCCCCACGGGCGACCTGCCCTTCCGGCTCGCCCTCGCCGCGGCCGCCCCCATCCCGCCGAACCCGGACGACCCGAAGGCCCGCTACGGTGTCGCGGAGGGGCACGACGACAGCTATGGCCGCTACCTGGTGGCGACCGGGCCGTACATGTTCGAGGGCTCGGAGGATCTGGACTTCTCCCAGCCGCCGGAGCAGCAGGCGCCGGTCTCCGGCTACCGCGTCGGGCGATCGATCGTCCTGGTCCGCAACCCGTCGTACGACCCCTCGACCGACGACCTGCGGGCCGCGCTCCCGGACCGCATCGAGGCGACGATCGGCGGCACCTCCAACGACCTGGCCCTGAAGGTGGACAACGGGGACATCGACTTCGTCCTCGACGGCGTGCCCCCTTCGCAGCAGGTTCAGCGGTACGCGACGGATCCGGAGCTCAAGGACCAGCTGCACTCCGATCCGTCGGATGCGGTCCGGTACATCGAGATGAACCTGGCCAACCCGCCGTTCGACGACATCCACGT
>JBHGAT010000168.1:0-4712 GCA_041946645.1 Candidatus Velamenicoccus archaeovorus
CGCGGAGCAGGCCGGGCACGTGATCATGGCGCCTGCACCAGCTCCACGAGGACGCCGTCGAGGGTCCGGGGATGCACGAACGCGATCGTGGTGCCGCGCGAGCCCGGCCTGGGCGTCTCGTCGATCAGCGGGACGCCCTCGGCCCGCAGGTGCTCGAGCGCCGCGGCGACGTCGTCCACGCGGTACCCCACGTGGTGCACGCCGGGCCCGCGCGAGGCCAGGAACCGCCCGACCGGCGTGTCCGCCTCGAGCGCGCCGAGCAGCTGGACGTACGACGCCCCCACCGCGAACAACACCTCCTCGACGCCCTGGGACTCGACGCGTTCCCGGTGCACCGGCTCGACGCCGAAGAGGCGCCGGTACCGCTCGACCGCCGCCTCGAGGTCCTCGACGGCGATCCCCACGTGGTCGATCTCGGTCAGCATCAGGGCGACCGCTTGGTCCGCAGCGGCGGCTGCAGCCGGGCCATCAGATCGATCGCGGTCACCACGTGGTACGCGGGGAGCTGCAGGGCCCGCTGGACCGCCGCCACGGCCTGCGCCCGGAGGTCCTCGGGCGCCTTGGCCGGACGGGCCGGGTGGCTCCCGAGCGCGTAGAACTCGACCAGCTCGAGGAACTGCTTCAGCGACGGCGTGAGCGCCCCGCGCTCGTACGCGTAGATCGTCTGCCGGGCGGCCGGGCACCCCGGCGCGTCGGCCGCGTCCTGGACCGCCCGGAACCCCGCCGCCCGCCGGAGGCCTCGGAGCAGGGCACCCACGGTCCTGGCATCCTCCTGGGCGACGGGTGTCTGTTTCTTCCTGGCCATGGGTATGTCCGGTCCGGTCGCTGCACGATAGCCGCTCCGTCGCGGCCCGTCCGCAGCCTGCGGGCCCCGGGAGGAGCCGGGGAGACGCTCTACGCCGAAGGGCCGATGCGGGAACGAGCATGGTTCCCTACGATGAAAGGCCGAGACCCACCGCTACGGAGGGGGAGCCTGTGAGGAAGACGGAGCGGTCGACGGCGACCCTGCAGGGGTCCGAGATCCTCCGGACGGGCAAGGCCGACGTCTTCCGGGTGCGCGAACGGACCCGCCGGCGGCGGGTCTGGCGCCTGTTCTTGATCCTCGGCGCGATCGATCTGTTCCTCTGGTACCGGTACTTCACGCACAACCCGCTGCGACCCCCGGCGTTCGGGCCGCAGTGGATCATCTGGCTGCCCATCCTGTTCCTGTTCCTGGCCATCGGGCTGATGATGGCCATGCCGCTGTTCAGCGGCCGGTCCCCGCACCTCCTGGTCCGTCCCGAGGAGATCGAGGTGGGCCTGACCGAGGTCCGGGGGCTCGACACGCAGGTCGACGAGGTCGTCCGGACGCTCGACGTCTTCCTCGGCTACGCGACGTTCCGGGACGAGCTCGGCGGCAACCCCCGCCGGGGCATCCTGTTCGAGGGCCCCCCCGGCACCGGCAAGACGTACCTGGCCAAGGCCATGGCCAAGCAGGCCGGCGTGCCGTTCCTGTTCATCTCGGCGCCCGCGTTCCAGTCGATGTGGTTCGGGATGACGGGGGCTCGGATCCGCTCGTTCTTCCGGCGTCTGCGCAAGCTGGCCCGCAAGGAGGGCGGCGCGATCGGCTTCATCGAGGAGATCGACGCGATCGGCACCGACCGCGGCGCGGGGCTCACCGGTGCGTCGCCCGACGGCACGGGGCTCGGGCGCACCGTCCCGTCGATGTTCGGACCGGGCGGCTCGGGCATGGTGAACGAGCTGCTGATCCAGATGCAGTCGTTCGACGAGCCCACGTTCGGCCAGCGCCTGTCCAGCCGATTCGTGGAGTGGATCAACGGGTACCTGCCGCCGGAGAAGCGGTGGCGGGTCGGCAAGCCCACGTACAACAACATCCTGCTGATCGCCGCCACCAACCGGGCCGAGCAGCTCGACCCCGCCCTGATGCGGCCGGGCCGGTTCGACCGGCGCCTGTACTTCGACCTGCCGACCAAGCAGGGGCGCCGCGAGCTGATCGACTTCTTCATGGAACGCAAGGCCCATCACGCGCAGCTCGACGCCGACGAGGTCCGCGAGCGGCTCGCGCACGACACGTTCGGCTACACGCCGGTGATGATCGAGCACCTCTTCGACGAGGCCCTGCTGGTCGCCCTGCGGGACGGGCGTCGGGCCATGAACCTCGACGACGTGTACGAGGCCAAGCTGACCGAGGAGATCGGCATCAAGCAGCCCGTGATCTACACCGACGCCGAGCGCGCCGCGGTGGCCACGCACGAGGCGGGCCACGCCGCCACCGCCTACTTCTTCGGCAAGGGGCGGCGGCTCGAGGTCCTGTCGATCATCAAGCGCCGGCAGGCCCTGGGGCTGCTCGCGCACGGCGACCTCGAGGAGCGGTTCACGCGCTCCCGCTCGGACCTGGAGGCGCACATCGCCATCGCCCTCGGCGGCCTGGTGGCCGAGGAGCTGTTCGTGGGCGAGTCGGGGACCGGGCCGGCCTCGGACCTGGCCGGGGCCACCCAGCTCGCGGCGCAGATGGTGGGCTCGCTGGGGATGGCCGGGTCGCTGATCTCGTACGAGGCCGTGGCCGAGGGACCGCTCTCGAAGAACCTGGTGGGCAAGGTCCTGTCGGACAAGGACGCCAAGCAGCGGGTCGAGGACATCCTCGCCGCGCAGAAGGAGCGGGTGGGGGCGCTGCTCGACGCCAACCGCGACGTCGTGCTCGGGCTGCGCGACGCGTTGATCGAGCGCGACGAGCTGGTCGGCGACGAGATCACCACGGTGATCGAGAAGGCCCTGGCCCAGCGGGGCTGAGGATCCGGACCCAGGCCATCAGCCCACGCACGGCCGGCAGGACCTCGCGCGCCAGCAGCGCCCGCTGGGCGGGGGCCCCACACCGCCACGTGGTCGAACCCCCGCATGGCGCTCCTTCCCGGGAGCCCCGCCCTCCGTGCGGTGGAACGCCGTCCCGGGCGGTCCGCATGCCAGGGCTCCGACGCAGGGCGGCGTAGACTGGGGCGATCGACGACCAGGGGGTCGGCATGGCCGCAAGCGTCATCGTCGGGGGTGCCCGGACGCCCATCGGGAAGGCCGGGCGTTCGCTCGCGGGGTCCTCGGCGGTGGACCTCGGCGCCGCGGCCATCCGCGAGGCGCTCGCCCGCTCGGGGGTGAGCGCGGAGCGCGTGGAGTACGTGGTCATGGGTCACGTCCTCCGCGCCGGGACCGGGCAGATCACCGCGCGCCAGGCGGCCGTGGCCGCGGGCATCCCCAAGGAGGTCGCGGCGGTCTCGATCGACAAGGTCTGCCTGTCCGGGATCAACGCGATCGCCCTGGCCGACGCGCTGATCCGGGCCGGCGAGCTCGACCTGGTGGTGGCCGGCGGCATGGAGTCGATGAGCCAGGCCCCCTACCTCGTGCCGGCCGCGCGGGGCGGCCAACGCCTGGGCCATACCGAGCTGGTCGACTCGATGGTCCGCGACGGGCTGTGGTCGACCTTCTCCGAGAAGGTGATGGGGGAGTCCTCGGACGAGGTCAACGAAGAGCTCGGGATCACCCGCGAGGAGCAAGACGCATGGGCCCTCCGCAGCCACCGGCGGGCCCACGCGGCGTGGGCGTCCGGCGCCCTGGCCGAGGAGGTCGTCCCGATCGAGGTCGCCCGGCGCAAGGGCGACCCGATCGTGGTCGACCGCGACGAGGGCGTCCGGCCGGACACCAGCCTGGAGGCCCTGGCCGCCCTGCCCCCGGCGTTCCGCGAGGGCGGCACCATCACCGCCGGCAACGCCGCGCAGATCTCCGATGGCGCCGCCGCGGTCGTGGTGGCCAGCCGGGAGAAGGCGGACGAGCTCGGCCTGGAGCCCCTGGCCGAGATCGTGGCCCACGGCATGTCGGCCGAGCGCTTCGTGTATCTCCACACGGTGCCGGCGCTCGCGCTCCAGAACGCGCTGAAGAAGGCCGGGCTCGACGTGCACGACCTCGGGCTGGTCGAGGTCAACGAGGCGTTCGCCGCGGTCTCGCTCAACGTGACCCGGCTGCTCGGCGTGTCCGAGGACATCGTGAACGTGAACGGCGGGGCCGTGTCGCTGGGCCATCCGATCGGCATGAGCGGGGCCCGGATCGTGCTCACGCTGGCGCACGAGATGCGCCGGCGGGGCGTCGACCTAGGCGGCGCCACGATCTGCGGCGGCGGCGGCCAGGGCGACGCGCTCGTGCTGCGGAGGATCGCCCACTAGCCTGGGCCACGCTCGCGCGATGGCGACGGACCTCGAGCGCTACGAGCTGCCGGAGGAGCTGGAGGAGTTCCGGTCGCTGGTGCGCCGGATCGCCGAGGACACGATCGCGCCGCGGGCCGCCGAGATCGACGAGACCGACGAGTGGCCCGAGGACGTCTACCGCGTGCTCGTGGAGAACGAGCTGATGGGTGTGGGCTATCCCGAGGAGCACGGCGGCTCGGGGGGCGGGGCGCTCGCGTTCGGCGTGTTCATCGAGGAGCTCTCGCGCGTGTCGGCCGGCGTCTCGCTCGCGCCGCTCGTCTCCAAGCTCGGCGTGATCCCGATGCTGGTGGCCGGCGACGAGGACAAGGTCGCCGCGATGACGCGCGCGATCTGTCGCGGCGACGTGCTGATGTCCTACGCGCTCACCGAGGCCGGCGCGGGCTCGGACCCCGCGGCGATGACCACTCGGTACGTCCGCGACGGCGACGCGTTCGTCCTGAACGGCACCAAGCGGTTCATCACCGG
>JBHGAT010000169.1:0-4669 GCA_041946645.1 Candidatus Velamenicoccus archaeovorus
CCCTGCAGCGCGATCTCGCGCATCAGGGCCTCGGGACGCCAGCCCATGGCGCCGGCCAGGACCAGGGTGTGGGGCAGCCCCGTGGCCGCCACCCGTCGGTAGGCTCGGATCAGCCGGACGAGGTTCTTCCGCGGCTCGAGCGTCCCCACGAACAGCACGTACGGCTGCGGCACCTTGAGCCGTGCGAGCGTCCCGTCGGGATCCGGCTCACCCGCCTCGAGCGACGATGCCAGCGGGATCACGTGGATCCTCCCCGGGTCGACGCGCGTGCGGGAGACCAGGTCCTCGGCCGTGCTCCTGGACGGGGTGAGGATGGCGTCGGCCCGGCGGACCGCCGCCCGCAGCCCGAGCCGGTACAGCCACCGCCACCGGCGAGGGAACAGGTTCGGGAAGGACAGGAACGCCAGGTCGTGCACCGTCACGACGAGCCGCTGGCCCTCGGCCGGGGGCGGGACCGCCGAGGGGTTGGTGGCGTGGACCACGTCCGCGGAGGCCAGCGTCGGCGGCAGCGGCGGCCGTCCGAGCAGGTCCCACCGCGGGTACAGGGAGCGGATCGTCCCGGGGAGCTCCTCGACCCAGAAGTCGCGGACCCAGCGCTCGGGCGGGTCGTTGGTCTCGAACCGCGCATGGAACAGCGTGAGCTCGAGGCCGGGATCGCAGCGCGCGAGCGCCGGTACGAGGTTCCGCACGTACGTGCCGATCCCGCCGGGGGTCGGGAACCAGAGCTGGTCGACGTTGACGGCGACCCTCACCGGGAGGCCTCCACGCAGGCCACGCCATCCGGTCCCACGGTGGCGGCGTGCTCGGTCCCGGGGTCCAGGTCCAGGCGGTCGCTCTCGACCAGCTCGACGTCGCCCTCGCGCGTGTGGAACACGATCGACCCCTCCAGGCAGAACAGCACCTTGTGGTAGGCGTGCGTGTGCCACGCGTACGTGTCGCGGGGGCCGTTGCTCCACGATCGGGGCGGCGAGCAGCCCTCGGCGCGGAACGCCTGGGCGGCATCGGCCGCGCTGCCGACCGCGCCCGGCGTCCGGCGAGCCGTCATCGGGCCCGCGCTCGGAGGGCGTCGCCGGCCACGGCGCTAGCGGGCGTCGCTGCGGCCGGTGAGGGCCGGCACGCCCGCGCGGACGAAGCTCGCGTGTCGGAGCAGGCTCCAGGCCGCGTCGGCGTGGCGGCGGGCCTGCAGCGCCCCCCAGCCCGTGGCGTCGATCCGGCCGGCCAGCACCCACGGGTGCGGTCGGGGGCTCTCCTGGCGGAAGTACCGCTCCAGGGCGCGGAGGACGGCCCGCTCCTCGTCGGGCGACAGGCCGTCGGGGACCTGGAAGCTGCGCTCGTGCGTCATCGGGACCTCACAGGGGGATGTTGCCGTGCTTGCGGGCGGGCACGGCCTCGCGCTTGGTGGCGAGCATGTTGATCGCCCGGATCAGCCGGGGACGCGTCTCGGCGGGCTCGATCACGTCGTCGACGAACCCGCGTTCGGCCGCGACGTACGGGTTCGCGAACTTGCGCTCGTACTCGGCGATCAGCTCGGCCCGGCGGCGGGTGGGCTCCTCGGCCTTCTCGATCTCCTTCTTGAACACCACGTTCACGGCGGCGTCGGGGCCCATCACGGCGATCTCGGCGGTGGGCCAGGCGAACGAGACGTCCGCGCGCAGGTGCTTCGAGTTCATCACGAGGTAGGCCCCGCCGTAGGCCTTGCGCGTGATGACGGTGAGCCTCGGCACCGTGGCCTCCGCGAACGCGTAGAGGAGCTTGGCCCCGTGCCGGATGATCCCGCCGTACTCCTGCGCGGTCCCCGGCAGGAACCCGGGGACGTCGACGAACGTCACGATGGGCACGTTGAACGCGTCGCACACGCGCACGAACCGCGAGGCCTTCTCGCTGGAGTCGATGTCGAGCGTGCCGGCGAGGACCTTGGGCTGGTTGGCCACCACCCCCACGGTCCTGCCGTCGAGCCGGGCGAACCCGATCACGATGTTCATGGCCCAGTACGGGAAGACCTCGAAGAAGTCGCCGTCGTCCACCACGCGGCGGATCACCTCGTGCATGTCGTAGGGCTCGCGGGCCGAGTCGGGGATCAGGTGCGTGAGGCCGTCGTCGTGGCGCTCGGGGTCGTCGACCGGCGCGTACGAGGGCGGATCCTCGAGGTTGTTCGAGGGCAGGTAGGAGAGGAGGTGCCGGACCATGGCCAGGCACTCCTCCTCGTCGGTGGCCACGAACGAGGCCACGCCCGAGCGCGACGCGTGCGTCATCGCGCCGCCGAGCTCCTCGAACGTCACGTCCTCGCCGGTGACGGTCTTGATCACGTCCGGGCCCGTGATGAACATGTGCGCGGTCTCGCGCACCATGAACGTGAAGTCGGTGAGCGCCGGCGAGTACACGGCGCCACCGGCGCACGGGCCGGTGATCACGCTGATCTGCGGGATCACGCCGGAGGCGCGGACGTTGCGCTCGAAGATGTAGCCGTACCCGGCCAGCGAGGCCGCGCCTTCCTGGATCCGGGCGCCGCCGGAGTCGTTGATCTGGATGAACGGCGCGCCGGTGGACATGGCCAGGTCGAGGACCTTGCAGATCTTCTGCGCATGCACCTCGCCCAGCGACCCCCCGAACACCGTGAAGTCCTGTGAAGCGGCGAACGCACGGCGTCCGTCCACGGTCCCGTAGCCCGTGACCACGCCGTCGCCCGGCGGCCGGTTGCGCTCCATCCCGAAATCGTGCGAGCGGTGCGCGACCAGGGGATCGGTCTCCTGGAACGAACCCCGGTCGAACAGCAGGTCGATCCGCTCGCGGGCGGTCAGCTTGCCGCGCTCGTGCTGCTTGCGGACCGCTTCCTTGCGACGCTCGTCGAGCATCGCCGCCTTGCGCTTGCGGAGCTCCTCGATGCGCTGCTCGATCGTGACGAGCGGAACGGCCGGGGGTTGCTCCTCGGTCTTGGCCATGGTCTCCGGAGTCTATCGCCCGGGCGGAGGCCGGACCGCTCCGGATGCCCCGCGCGAGGGTCCCGGCGATCGCCGGGCGCTCCGGGTCGGCCAGCGCCCGGAGGATCCCGTCGGGCGTCTCGGCCATGTCGGTGGGTCCTCCTACCATCCGCTCGTGGAGGCGACCATCGAGCTCAGCCCGGCGCAGCGGCGCACGCTGGAGGGTCTCATCGGGACCGGGGAGCGGCCCTCGTTCCCCGCCGACCTGGTCCCCCGCGTCCGCGACCGGATCGAGGAGGCCGCCCGGGGCTGCGAGCTCGCCGAACCGGTCTGGCTCGGCAAGTCCAACCTCGGCGATCTCGAGCGCTGCCCGGGGCTGTTCGACGCCGTGCGGGCCGGTGAGCGCGGCCCGTTCGCGTTCTCGGCCCGGTCCGCCGCGGGGCGCCTGGCGCACAAGGCCGTCGAGCTCGAGGTGGCCGGGCGCGAGGACCGCGACCCGCACGGTCTGGTGGCCGAAGCCGTCGACCGGCTGGTCGAGGACGACGCCTTCCGGGTCTTCTGGGACGGGCTCGACGGCCTCCGGCGCGACGAGACCCTGATGGAGGCGGCCAAGACGCTCGAGCTGCTCCGATCCACGCTCCCGCCGCTGCGGCGGATGCGTCGGGTCCTCGCGCCCTCCACCGAGTGGCACGTCCGGGCGGAGCTGCTCGGCGGCGCGGTGGTCCTCACGGGCACGCTCGACCTCGTGCTGGGGGCCTCCTCGCCGGCCGAGCCCACCCGGGCCACGCGGCTGGCCATCGACCTCAAGACCGGACGGGCCTGGCCCGAGCACGCCGAGGACATGCGGTTCTACGCGCTGCTGCTGGCGCTGCGGTTCGGCGTGCCCCCGTACCGGGTGGCCACCCTGTACCTGGACTCGGGGGAGTGGGTGGCCGAGGACGTCGACGCCCGTGTGCTCGACCGGGCGGCCGATCGAGTGATCGAGGCCGTCCGCGCCGCGTCGGCCACGGCCGCAGGCCGGCCGCCGGCCCTGCGGCCTGGGCCGTACTGCACCTGGTGCCCGCGCTCGGCGACGTGCCCCTCGAGCGCGGCTCGCCCGGCCTGATCAGGTCCTCGCCGTCGCTCGCGCTTGTCGGTCCCTCGCGGGCTCGCCTATCGTGCGGTCGCCCCACCGACGACCGCACGAGGTGATGCATGGCCAAGGACCTGTACGAGATCGGTGAGCTCCCGCCCCTCGGCGAGGTGCCCCGGCGGATGCACGCGCAGCTCGTCCGGCCCGACCGCTATGGCGAGCCCCGCGACGCCATCCGCGACGAGGTGATCGATGTCCCCGAGATCGGTCCGCACGAGGCCCTCGTCATGGTCATGGCCGCCGGCGTCAACTTCAACAACGTGTGGGCGGCCCGGGGCGTGCCGGTCGACGTGACCAAGACCCAGGCCCGATGGGGCGAGCCCACCGACTTCCACGTCGTCGGCTCGGACGCGTCGGGCGTCGTCTACGCGGTGGGGTCGGAGGTCACGAACGTCGAGGTGGGCGATCGCGTCGTCGTCCACGCGGGCCAGTGGGACCTCGACGATCCGTGGGTGGCCGCCGGCAACGATCCCGGTCTCGCCCCCAGCTTCCGGGTCTGGGGCTACGACACGTGCTGGGGGTCGTTCAGCCAGTTCTGCAAGGTCCAGGCCCACCAGTGCCTGCCCAAGGCCGAGCACCTGACGTGGGAGGAGGCCGCCGCGCCGACGCTCACCGGCGC
>JBHGAT010000017.1:0-14319 GCA_041946645.1 Candidatus Velamenicoccus archaeovorus
GAGCGGAGCAGCTCCACCGGCCCGGCGCAGTCGCGGAGCCGGCGGACGTGCGTGATGAACCTGCTGGCCTTGACGGCCCACACGAACCCCCGCGGCGTCGCTGCGGCCCACCGCGCGAAGGTGGTGGCCTCGGGCAGCCGGTAGAACGTGTTGTTCACCTCGACGGTGGGGAACCGTTCCGCGTAGGTGGCGAGCCACCGGGCCTTCGGCAGATCGGGCGGGTACAGCACGCCCCGCCAGTGCTCGTACTGCCAGCCGCTGGTCCCGATCAGCACGTCCACCGTCCCCTCCCTTCCCCTCCCCCGGATGGGCTAAAGCACCTGTGGGATGTGCCCGATACGGAGTGCATGTCCCTCGCAGGCACCTCCGGCCGGCCGCTCCGGCGTCGCGAGGACCGCTGGCTGGAGCGGTGGATGGCCACCGTGGCCGATCTGGATCGGCTCAAGCGGTCCCACCCCATGCTCGACGCGGTGATCGACGAGATCGACCCCCATCGCGGGCGGTGGATCCGGATCGGCGATCGCTGGCTGGCCGACTTCGCGTCGTGCAACTACCTCGGGTTCGACCTGGACCGGGAGATCATCGAGGCCGTCCCCGCGTACCTGGCGGCGTGGGGGACCCACCCTTCGTGGAGCCGGCTCCTGGGGAGCCCCGTGCTCTACGAGCAGATCGAGGAGCGCCTCACCGAGCTCCTCGGCGCCGAGGACTCGCTGCTGCTCCCCACGATCACCCACATCCACATGTCCGTGATCCCCGTGCTGGCGGGCGCGGGAACGATCTTCCTCGACGGCCGCGCGCACAAGACGATCTACGACGGCGCGATGATCGCCGCCGGGCACGGCGCCACGGTGCAGCGGTTCCGTCACGAGGACCCCGACCATCTGGAGGAGCTGCTCGCCTCGACGCATACCACGCCCAAGCTCGTGGCGATGGACGGCGTGAACTCGATGACCGGCAACGCGCCCGACCTGGCGCGGTTCGCCCGGATCGCCCGCGAGCACGACGCGCTCCTCTACGTGGACGACGCCCACGGGTTCGGCGTGATCGGGGAGCGCTCCCCGGACGAGCTCTGCCCGTGGGGGACCCGCGGCAACGGCATCGTCAGGCACCAGGACGAGACCTACGACAACCTGATCCTGGTCGCCGGGTTCTCCAAGGCGTACTCGTCCCTGCTCTCGTTCCTCGCGCTGCCCACCCGGCTGAAGGACGTGCTGAAGGTGGCCGCGCCGCCCTACCTGTACTCGGGCCCGTCCCCCGTCGCCTCGCTCGCGACGACGCTGGTGGGGCTCGACGTGAACGAGCGGCGGGGCGACCTGAACCGGCTGGCCATGTACCACAAGACCCAACGGGTGCTGGCCCGGCTCCACGAGCTCGGCATCTCCACGCCGAACCGGTCCGGCTACCCCCTGATCGAGATCCCCCTGGCCCACCACACCGACATCGACGAGGTCGGCCGGTACCTGTTCGACCGCGGGATCTACGTGACGATGGCGGCCTATCCCCTGGTACCCAAGGACGAGGTGGGCTTCCGGATCCAGGTCACCGCGGCCAACGGCGACGACGAGATCGAGCTCCTGTGCGAGGTGCTCGGCGAGGTCGCCGAGCGCTTCCGCCTGCAGCGAGAGGGTGACGATGAGCTCCTCCTGGACACCACGGCGGGACGGGGATAGAGCGGTGGACGCGTCCCCCGATCGCCGCGAGCCGAGCACCGGTCGGCCCGTGCGCAAGCGGGGGACCTGGCTCGCGTACCTGACGGCCGGGATGCTCGTCCTGGCCGCGTTCCTGTTCGTCCCCGGCGTGCGGGTCGGTCCGCTCTTCAACGCGATCGCCCTGTCCGCCGTGGCCGCGATCCTCCTGGCGGTCCGGTGGTACCGGCCCGAGCGACGGCTGGCCTGGTACCTGATCGCGCTGGGCCAGGTGGTGTTCGTCGGCGGCGACGTCATCACGTACAACTACGCGCGGTTCTTCGGATCCGAGCCCCCGTTCCCCTCGATCGGGGACGCCCTCTACCTGTCCGTGTACCCCTTCCTGATCGCCGGCCTGATCCTCCTGGTGCGGCGGCGGAGCCCGGGACGGGACCGGGCCAGCCTGATCGACTCGTGCATCGTCGGGATCGGGGTGGGCACGGTGTCCTGGGTCTTCCTGATCGCGCCCTACGCCCACGACGCCAGCCTCCGGATGATCGAGAAGCTCGTGGCCACCGGCTATCCCATCATGGACCTCGCGCTGTTCACGGTGGCCGTCCGGCTGGCCGTGGGCTCCGGGAAGCGGTCCTCGGCGTTCTACCTGATGATCGCCGCGGTCGTGGTCCTGTTCGTCACCGACAGCATCTACGGGTGGATCGTGCTGCATGGCGCGTACGACAACACCACCGGCTACCTCGAGGGCGGCTGGGGGATGTTCTACCTCCTGTGGGGGGCCGCGGCCCTGCACCCGTCGATGCGGCAGCTCGACGAGCCGAGCGCCGAGGCCGAGCCCGGGCATCCCCGGCGTCGCCTGCTGATCCTGGCGGCCGCCTCGGTCGTCGCGCCGCTCGTGAACATCGTGCAGTCGCTCCGCGGAGACACCATCGACGTCCCGGTGGTGTCGGCGGCCGGCTCCGTGATCTTCGTGCTGGTGCTGGTCCGCCTGAACCGCCTGATGGTGGACGTCGGAGAGTACCGGCGGACGGCCAGGGCGCTGCGCGAGGCCGAGGCCAAGTACCGGTCGCTGGTCGAGGGGCTGCCGGCGGTCGTGTACATCGCCGAGTTCGGCGAGGACGGCAGCTGGGTGTACATCAGCCCCCAGATCGAGTCGATCCTGGGCTTCACCCCGCACGAGTTCACCTCGGCCTCCAAGCTCTGGCGCGAGCGCATCGTGCCGGAGGACCGCGAGGAGGCCCTGGCCGCCGAGCTCCGCGTGCTCCGCGGAGAGGACCGGCTGCAGTGCGAGTACCGGATCCGGTCCAAGGACGGGCGCCTGCTCTGGATCCGTGAGGAGGCCGACGCCGTGCACGACGAGAACGGGCAGCCGATCTACCTCCAGGGCGTGATGTACGACATCACGGAGCTCAAGCAGGCGGAGGAGCAGCTGGTCCGCTCGCTCGAGGCCGAGAAGGAGGCCTCGGCCCGGGTCCGCGCCCTCCACGAGATGCAGAACTCGTTCCTGCAAGCCGTCTCGCACGACCTCCGCACGCCGCTCACGAACATCCTCGGACACGCCATCACGCTGCAGCGCGACGACCTCGACCTGAGCGACGTGGAGGCTCGGGACCTGATCGGGAGGGTCGCCGCCAACGCGCGGAAGCTCCACCGCCTGGTGACCGACCTGCTCGATCTGGACCGGATCAGCCGGGGCGTGGTCGAGCCCAAGCGCGACGAGATCGACGCCACCGAGCTCGTGCGCAACGTCCTCGCCGAGACGCCGACCAACGAGCATCCGGTCGAGCTCGTGACCACGACGAGCGTCCACGCGTTCGTCGACGTGGCCCAGGTGGAGCGGATCGTCGAGAACCTCGTGTCGAACGCGATCCGCTACACGGCCCCGGGGACGCCCGTGTGGATCTCGGTGCACCGGCACGACGAAGGCGTGCTGCTGGCCGTCGAAGACGGCGGGCCCGGCGTCCCCCCCGAGCTCCGCGAGAGCATCTTCGAGCCGTTCCGGCAGGGCAGCCAGGTGGTCGGGCACTCCCCGGGCGTGGGGATCGGGCTGTCGCTGGTGGCTCGGTTCGCCGAGCTCCACGGGGGGCGGGCCTGGGTCGAGGAGCACCCGGGCGGCGGCGCCTCGTTCAAGGTCTTCCTGCCCGACGGACCACCGACGCCGCCCCCGGCGATCTCGGCCCCCGTCACCGGGGCGCTCCGGCCGGCGACCACGAGCCTCCCCGTCCGGTGATGGACCGGTCGCCGGAGGCGGTCGGGGCGCGGGCCGCGGAACGGCGGCCGGGCATCCTCTCGCCGCTCGCCCTCCGGGAGTTCCGGCTGCTCTGGACCGGCATGACCGTCTCGTTGCTCGGCGACGGCGTCTTCTTCGTGGCACTCCCGTGGCAGGTGTACCAGCTCTCGGACGCGCCCACGGCGCTGGCCACCGTGGGCATCGCGATCGCCGTCCCGCAGATCGGCCTGCTGCTCCTCGGGGGCGTGGTGAGCGATCGCCTGGATCGGCGGCGGATCATGGTGGGCGCGGACGTGATCCGCGGCGTCGCGCTCGGCGCCCTGGGGCTGCTGTCCCTGGCCGGCGGTCTGGAGCTGTGGCACGTGATGGCGTTGGGCGCGGTGTACGGCGCCGGCACGGCGTTCTTCGGGCCCGCCTTCGACGCGATCGTGCCGGAGCTGGTGCCCGATGGGCTGCTGCCGCAGGCCAACGCGCTCGACCAGTTCGTGCGGCCGGCTGCCTGGCGGATGCTCGGGCCGGCGCTCGGCGGCGCGCTGATCGCCGCCTTCGGCGGACGGACCGGTGGAGCGTTCCTGGTGGATGCGGTGACGTTCGCATGCTCGGTCGGGTGCCTGCTGGCGATGCGGGCACCCCGCGCTGCCGCCGGGGGCGCCGAGGGAACGGCCTGGGCCGACATCCGCGAGGGCTTCCGGTACGTCCGCTCGGCGACCTGGCTGTGGGGGACGCTGGTCGCCGCGACGTTCGCGTACCTCATGTTCCTCGGACCCACCGAGGTCCTGCTGCCGTGGGTGGTGAAGTACGACATGCACGCCGGGGCGGGGAGCCTCGGCCTGATCCTCGCGCTCGGCGGCGTGGGCTCGATGGCCGCCGCCCTCGTGATGGCGCACCGGGACCTCCCCCGGCAGCACATGACGTTCATCTTCGTCGTGTGGACGGCGTCCACCCTCTCGCTGGCCGGCTACGGCATCGCCCGCGTCCCGTGGCAGGCCATGCTCTTCTGCTTCGTGTTCAACGCGCTCGAGGGCGCGGGGACGATCGTGTGGATCACCACCAAGCAGCGGCTCGTCCCCAACCGGCTCCTGGGCCGCGTGTCCAGCCTGGACTGGTTCATCTCGATCGGGTTGCTGCCGGTCTCGTACGCGCTGACCGGCCCGGTGGCGGCGGCGGTGGGCGAGCGGGCCACGCTGATCGGGGCCGGCCTGATCGGTGCCGCGGTCACGATGGGCTTCCTGTTCCTGCCGGGGCTCCGCGACGTCGAGGAGGCCCCGACGCGGGCACGGCGACCCCGATCGGACGGCGTCCCGGCGCTCGAGCTCGCGGTCGTCGCGGACCCGGGGCCCCCCACGGGGGAGCCCAAGATGGCCGGACCGCGGTAGCCCGACAACCCTCAGGACGATGGTGCATCCGGCCGATACCAGCGTCATGAAGCAGCGGGCCTGGCTCGTCTACCTGGTGGTCGGCGGGGCGGTCCTGGCCCTGTGGGAGCTCGTCCCGGGTCTCAAGGTGGGTCCGCTGTTCAACCTGATCGCGCTGTCCTCGCCGGTGGCGATCCTCATCGCCGCTCGCCTGTGGAAGCCCGAGCCCCGGACGCCCTGGCTGCTGTTCGCGCTCGGCCAGACCCTGTTCGTGGCCGGCGACGTCATCACCTACAACTACGACCGGCTCTTCGGCACCGAGCTGCCGTTCCCCTCGATCGGCGACGTGGCGTACCTGGCCGTGTACCCGTGCCTGATCGCCGGGATCCTCATGCTGGTCCGGCGGCGCTCCCCGGGTCGGGACCGCGAGAGCCTGATCGACTCGCTGATCGTCGCGGTCGGCGTCGGCACGGTCTCGTGGATCTTCCTGATGTCGCCGATCGCCAAGGACGCGCAGTCCACCCCGATCCAGAAGCTCGTGAGCTCGGCCTACCCCTTCATGGACCTGGTCCTGCTGACCGTGGTCGTGCGGATGGCCATCGGGGCGGGACGGCGCGGCCTGTCGTTCGCGCTCATGGCCGCCGCGGCGCTGGCGCTGTTCGCGACGGACTTCGCGTACAGCTACATCTCGGTCCAGGGCATCGTCTACGACCAGGCCGGCGTGCTCGAGGCCGGATGGGCGGCCTTCTACCTGCTGTGGGGGGCCGCGGCGCTCCACGGGTCGATGACCGCGCTCTCGGAGCGCGCACCGGACCACGAGATCCGCCTGACCCGGGCTCGGCTGGTCGTGCTGGGGGCAGCGTCGCTCACGGCGCAGTTCGTCCGGGTGGTCCAGCTCGTCCGGGGTCGCCAGACCGACCTGTGGGTGATCACCGGGGCGACGATCGTCCTGTTCGTCCTGGTCGTGATCCGGATGTCCGGGCTCGTCCGCAAGCTCGAGCTGTCCTATCACCGGGAGAAGACGCTGCGCTCGGTGGGGGCCGCGCTGGTCACGGCCACCAACCGGGAGGGGATCTACCGGGCGACGTTGGAGGCGGCGCGGACCCTGACCGGCGGGCTCACCGAGATCCGCCTGCTGGTCTCCGACGGGGACTCGCGCTTCGCCGTGGCGGCGTCCTCCGGGGGCCGGGAGCAGGAGGGATCAGCGACCATCAGCCTCGACGGGCTCCCGGGCTGGATGCGCGCTCGGCTGCTCGAGCGCCGAGCCACGCAGAACCCGGCCGCCGCCAGCGAGGTGGCGCGGGACCTGAGCCTCCGGACCGACGGCCAGGTGCTGGTCGCGCCGCTCTTCCTCAAGGGCGAGCTGGCCGCCCTGCTCGTGGTGACCTCGCCCACCGTGCTCACGCGGTCCACGTGCGAGGGGCTCGATGCCCTGTGCTCGCAGGTGGCCCTCGCGCTCGAGAGCGCGGCGCTGACGGAGGATCTCCTGCGGCGTCGGAGCGAGGCCCGGTTCTCCTCGCTCGTGCAGAACTCGTCCGACGTGGTGATGGTGGTCGACGCCGACTCGACCGTCCGGTACGTGAGCCCGTCCGTGGAGCGGGTGCTCGGCTACCCCGGGGCGGATCTCGAGGGCGTGCGGCTCACCTCCTTCGTCCACCCGGAGGACAAGGCTCCGCTGCTGCAGTTCCTCACGAGCGGCGGGCACGACGACGGATCGGCCGTGCTGACCGAGTTCCGGATCCGCCACCACGACGACTTCTGGCTCCACGTGGAGACGCTGCGGACGAACCTGCAGCACGACCCCACGGTCGGCGGCATCGTCCTCAACACGCGAGACATCAGCGAGCGCAAGGCGTTCGAGGAGGCCCTCCAGCACCAGGCGTTCCACGACCCCGTCACCAACCTGGCCAACCGGGCGCTGTTCCGCGACCGCGTCGAGCACGCGATCGAGCGGCAGACGCGCGACGACCGTTCGATCTCGGTCCTGTTCATGGACCTGGACGACTTCAAGACGATCAACGACTCGCTCGGACACGCCGTCGGCGACCAGCTCCTGGCCGAGGTCGGCGAGCGCCTCAAGGCGTGCCTGCGGACGGCGGACACGGCGGCGCGCCTGGGTGGCGACGAGTTCGCCATCCTCCTCGAGGACGGCGGCGACGCGGTGGGTGCTGCGGATGTCGCGTCCCGGATCCTCCACGCGCTCGACGCGCCGTTCCGCCTGGAGGGCAAGGATGTGTTCGTGCGCGCGAGCATCGGCATCGCCACCGCCGATCCGCTGTCCGAGGCCGGCGCGCACGATGCCGAGGAGCTCCTGCGCGACGCCGACGTCGCGATGTACATGGCCAAGGAGGCCGGGAAGTCCCGCTACCAGGTGTTCGAGCCCGCGATGCACGACACCGCGCTGAAGCGGCTCGAGCTCAAGGCGGACCTGCAGCGGGCCATCGACAACGACGAGCTCGTGCTGCACTACCAGCCGGTGATCGAGCTCGGGACCGGCGCGATCGCGGGGCTCGAGGCCCTCCTGCGGTGGAACCACCCCGAGCGCGGCATGGTCCCGCCCCTCGACTTCATCCCGCTGGCCGAGGAGACGGGGCTGATCGTGCCGATCGGTCGGTGGGTCCTCCGCGAGGCCTGCCGGCAGGCGGTGGCCCTGCAGCGGCGGTTCCCCGTGACGCCCCCGCTGCACATGGCCGTCAACCTGTCCGCCCGGCAGCTCCAGCGGCCCGAGATCGTGGACGAGGTGGCCATGACCCTGGCCGCCACCGAGCTCGACCCGCACAGCCTGGTCCTGGAGATCACCGAGAGCGTGATGATGCAGGACGTCGAGCTGTCGCTCCAGCGGCTACGCGAGCTCAAGGGCCTCGGCGTACGGCTGGCCGTGGACGACTTCGGGACCGGCTACTCGTCGCTGAACTACATCCAGCAGTTCCCCGTGGACATCCTCAAGGTCGACAAGTCGTTCGTGGACGCCTTCAACGTGGACGCCCGCAAGTCGGCGCTCACGGCCACGATCATCAAGCTCGCCGAGGACCTCGAGCTCGCGCCGGTGGCCGAGGGCATCGAGCGGGCCGACCAGCTCGAGCGGCTCCTCGAGCTCCGCTGCGACCTGGGGCAGGGGTTCTACTTCGCGCGGCCGCTGCCCATGGACGGTGTGGACGAGCTCCTCAGCGCCCGGACCGCGCTCGAGGAGCGCGAACCCGAGCTCTCCGCCGAGCCCTAGGCGAGCTCCACGCGGTACCGGACGGTGGTGCGGAGCTCGCAGTCGACACGCTCGGCGGCGGTGGTCCCGTCGATGGACCAGCCGGCCCGCTCGTAGAACCGTCGGGCCCGCTGGTTGCTCTCGAGCACCCACAGCGTGGCAGCGCGGAACCCCCGCTGCCGCAGGTCCTCGACCGCGTGCGCGAACAGCGCTCGTCCCAACCCCGTCCCCAGCCGGTCCGGCAGCAGGTAGATCGCGTAGACCTCGCCGGTGCGGTCGTCGGCGTCGGCGTCCTCGCTGGGACCGGTGACGGCGAACCCCACCGCCGGCCCGTCCTGCTGGAGCACCCAGACGCGCCACGTGTCGCGCTGCGCCCGCAGCGTCCCCCGCCACCGCTCGGTCCGATCGGCCACGGAGAGCCCGTCGAGGTAGTCGTCGGTCAGCTGGCCCCGATAGGCGGCCTGCCACGCCGCGACGTGGATCCGACCGAGGGCCTCGGCGTCGGCGGGGACGGCTTCGCGGATCCGGACGGTCACGGTGCGGATGCTACCCGCCGCTCGCGTCGACGCGGGGATGGAGGAGGCCGTACAGGTAGCCGTCCGTCAGGGCCTCCCAGGAGGCCTCGATGATGTTGTCCGAGACCCCCACGGTGGTCCACTCGCGCTGGCCGTTCGAGGAGTCGATCAGGACCCGGACCGTGGAGCCCGTACCGACGTTCTCGTCCAGGACGCGGACCCGGTAGTCCTCGAGCGTGATGTGCTCGAGCTCGGGGTACTCGTTCAGCAGGGCCTTGCGGAGCGCGTTGTCGAGCGCTCCCACCGGGCCGTTCCCCTCGGCGCTCTCGATGTGCCGGGAGCCGTTCGCCCAGACCTTCACCGTGGCCTCGGCCAGCGCCTCGTCGTCCCCCCGCTGCTCCACGTGCACGCGGTAGCTCTCGATCCGGAAGAACGGCTGCTTCCAGCCGTCGTGGCGGCGGATCAGCAGCTCGAGCGAGGCGTCGGCCACCTCGAACGTGTACCCGCGCGCCTCGCGCCGCTTCAGCTCCTCGAGCAGCGCGGGGATGGCCCCCTCGGGCAGGTCGAGACCGAGCTCGGCCGCCTTCATCGTGATGGTCGAGCGCCCGCCGAGGTCGGAGGCCACCACCCCGCGGTGGTTGCCCACCGACTCCGGGGGCACGTGCTCGTAGGCCTCGGCGAAGCGCGAGACGCCGCTCGTGTGCAGCCCCGCCTTGTGCGTGAACGCGTACCGGCCCGCGTACGGCTGGTGGGAGTCCGGGGTGAGGTTCGCGACCTCCGCCACGTAGTGCGCGAGCTCGGTCAACCGCGCGATCGAATCCCTCGGGAGCGCGTCGATCCCGAGCTTCAGCGCGAGGTTCGCCGCGATCGGCACGAGGTCGGCGTTGCCGGTCCGCTCGCCGTAGCCGTTGACCGTCCCCTGGACCTGGACGACCCCCTCCTCCAGCGCCGCGATCGAGCTGGCCACGGCGCACCCGGCGTCGTTGTGCACGTGGACGCCGAGCGGCGTGGACGTCCGCTCGCGGACCTCGCGCACCACCCGGGCGACCTCCGCGGGCAGCGTGCCGCCGTTGGTATCGCAGAGCACCAGGCGCTCGGCGCCGGCCTCCTCGGCCGCGATCAGGACGGCCGTCGCGAAGTCGGGGTTGCGGCGGTACCCGTCGAAGAAGTGCTCGGCGTCGAAGAAGACCCGGCGGCCCTCCCGGCGCAGGAACGCGATCGAGTCGTGGACCATCGCCACGCCCTCGCCGAGGTCGGTCCGCAGGGCGTCGGTGACGTGCAGGTCCCAGGACTTGCCCACCAGGCACACCACCTCGGTACCGGCGTCGAGCAGCTCACGCAGCACCGGGCTGTCCTCGGCTCCTTCGCCGGCCTTGCGGGTCATCCCGAACGCCGTGAGCGTGGCGTGCTCGAGCCGCTCCTTGGTGGCCAGCTTGAAGAACTCGCTGTCGCGGGGGTTGGCGCCCGGCCACCCGCCCTCGACGTACGGGAACCCGAACGCGTCGAGCTTGTGGAGGATCCGCAGGCGGTCCTCGATCGAGAACGACAGCCCGGCCCGCTGGGCCCCGTCGCGGAGCGTCGTGTCGTAGAGCTCGACCGACCGGGGACGCTCGTTCACGCCGACGCCCCCTCGACCACCAGGTCGCCGACCTCGGACGTGGTGAACCCCATCTCGCCGGCCCGCATCGAGGCCATCTTCGAGCAGGCGAACCGGATCCCCGCTCCCACCCGGGCCGCGGCCCCGGACTCGCCCACGTGCTCGAGGAGCATCTGGACGGCGCCGATCGCTGCGAGCGGGTTGATCGTGCCCTTGCCGGTGTGGTCGGGGGCCGTGCCCCCGATCGGCTCGAACATCGACACGCCGTCCGGGTTGATGTTGCCGCCGGCGGCGATGCCCATGCCGCCCTGGATCATCGCGCCGAGGTCCGTGACGATGTCGCCGAACATGTTGTCGGTGACGATGACGTCGAACCGTGACGGCTGGTCCAGGAAGTAGATGCACGCGGCGTCCACGTGCACGTAGTCGGTCGTCACGTCCGGGTACCCCCGGGCGACCTCGTCCACGACCCGCTGGTACAGGTCGCCGGCGAACGTCAGCACGTTGGTCTTGTGGACCAGCGTGACCTTCCGCCGCCGATCCGGCCGCATCGCGTAGGCGAACGCGAACCGGACGATCCGCTCCACCCCGTGCCGCGTGTTGATCGACTCCTGCACCGCGACCTCGTACGGCGTGCCCTTGCGGTGGAAGCCTCCGGCGCCGCTGTACAGCCCCTCGCTGTTCTCGCGGACGACGACCAGGTCCACGTCGTCCTCGGTGTGCGTGGGCACGAGCGTCTTCACCCCCGGGTAACGGATCACCGGGCGGAGGTTCACGTACTGGTCCAGCTCGAACCGGATCCGCAGCAGCAGCTCGCGCTCGAGGATCCCCGGTCTCACGTCGGGGTGGCCCACCGCCCCGAGCAGGATCGCATCGCACGAGCGCAGCCGATCGAGCTCGGCGTCGGGGAGGACCTCGCCGGTCCGCAGGTACCGCTCGCCGCCGAGGTCGAACGGCACCTGCTCGACCGCGAACCCCTCGAGCTCGCGAACGGCGTCGAGGACCTTGAGCCCCTCGCGGACGACCTCGGGCCCCGTCCCGTCCCCGGGGATCACGCCGATCCGGTGCGTGCGGCTCATCCCGACCTCACGCCGACCACGGCGCCGTGGTGCTCTTGGACCCCACCGGGGCCTGGAACGAGCGGTTGATGGCCGCGAGGTAGGCCCGGGCGCTGGCCTCGACCACGTCGGTGGCCACCCCCCGGCCGGTGACGCGTCGACCGCCCACGTCGAGCTGCACGACGACGTCGCCGAGGGCGTCCGAGCCGCCGGTCACGCTCGAGACGTTGAACGTCACGAGCCGCGCCTCCACCCCGGCCGCACGCTGGATCGCACCCATCGCCGCGTCGATCAGCCCGTCGCCGAGGGCGGACTCCTCGATCGTCTCGTCGCCCCGGCGCAGGTGCACCGTGGCCCGGGGCTGGAGGTGCGTGCCACCACCCACCACGACCGACTCGAGCACGAACTCGTCGGTCTCGTCGGCCCCGAGCTCCTCGGACACGATCGCCTGCAGGTCCTGGTCGGTCAGGTGGACCTTGCGATCGGCCAGGTCCTTGAACCGCGCGAACGCCCGGTCCAGGTGCTCGGGCTCGAGCTCGATGCCGATCTTGGCCAGCGCGTCGGCGAAGGCGTGCCGGCCGGAGTGCTTGCCGAGCACGATCCGGTTGCCCTCCAGCCCGATGGCCAGGGGGTCCATGATCTCGTAGGTGGCCCGGTTGGCCAGCACGCCGTGCTGGTGGATCCCGCTCTCGTGGGCGAAGGCGGAGGCCCCCACCACGGCCTTGTTGGGCTGGACGGAGTAGCCGGTGGTCATCGAGACCAGGCGGGAGGTCCGGATGATCTCGCGCGTGTGCAGCTCGTGGTGGACGCCGAGGGTCTGCCCCCGGGTGGCCAGGATCATGGCCACCTCCTCGAGCGAGCAGTTGCCGGCACGCTCGCCGATCCCGTTGACGGCCACCTCCACCTGGCGGGCGCCGCTCCGGATCCCGGCCAGCGAGTTGGCCACGGCGAGGCCGAGGTCGTTGTGGCAGTGCGTCGACACGATCACGTGGTCGGGCGTGGCCTCGCGCACGGTGCGGACCATCTCGCCGAACTCGTGCGGCATGGCGTAGCCGACGGTGTCCGGCACGTTGATCGTGGTCGCGCCGGCCTCGACGGCGACCCGGAAGCACTCCAGCAGGAAGTCGAGCTCGGTCCGGGTGGCGTCCTGCGCGCTGAACTCGACGTCGTCCGTGTAGCCGACGGCCAGCTCGACGCCCTCGCGGATCGCATCCAGGACCTGGTCGTGCGACATCCGCAGCATGTCCCGCATGTGGATCTCGCTGGTCGAGACGAACACGTGGATCCGCCACCGGTCGGCGCCCTTGAGGGCCTCGGCCGCGCGGTGGATGTCCCCGGGAACCACGCGGGCGAGCGAGGCGATCACGGGACCCTTGACGCTGGTGGCGATCTCCCGCACGGCGTCGAACTCGCCCTCGGAGCTGATCGCGAACCCGGCCTCGATGACGTCCACGTTCAGGCGGGCCAGCTGCTCGGCGATCTCGACCTTCTCGGCCTTGGTCAGCGCGATGCCGGGGGCCTGCTCGCCGTCTCGGAGCGTGGTGTCGAAGATGCGGACCCGGTCGGACGCACCGGGGGTGGGAACGGTCGTGCCTACGGTACCGACGTCAGGATCGCTCATGACGGGACCACCTTCCGCTCGGACTCCAGCCAGGGCATCATGCGGCGCAGCTCCCGTCCGACCTGCTCGAGCCGGGTCGAGCGCGCCGCGCCACGGAGTCGCTCGAAGGTGGGGAACCCGGCCTCGGCCTCCCCGATCCACTCCTTGGCGAACGCACCGCTCTGGATCTCGCCGAGGATCTGACGCATGTTCTCCCGCACGTGGTCGTCGACCACCCGCGGACCGCGGGTGTAGTCGCCGTACTCGGCCGTGTCGCTGATCGAATACCGCATCCAGCTCATCCCGCCCTCGTACAGCAGGTCGACGATCAGCTTCATCTCGTGGAGGCACTCGAAGTAGGCGATCTCGGGCTGGTACCCGGCCTCGACCAACGTCTCGAACCCGTCCTCGATCAGCCGGGTGATCCCGCCGCACAGGACCGACTGCTCCCCGAACAGGTCGGTCTCGGTCTCCTCCTTGAACGTCGTCTCGATGATGCCGGCACGCGCGGCGCCGATCCCCATGCCGTACGCGAGCGCGCGCTGCAGCGCGGTCCCGGTGGCGTCCTGCTGGACGGCGACGAGCGCCGGCGTGCCGATCCCCTGCTCGTACGTGCGGCGGACCAGGTGGCCGGGACCCTTGGGCGCGATCATCGTCACGTCGACGTCGGCGGGCGGCGTCACCGTGCCGAAGTGGATGCTGAACCCGTGCGCGAACATCAGCATGTCGCCCGCCTTCAGGTTCGGTGCCACGTCGGCCGCGTAGACCGCGCCGTGCGCCGTGTCGGGCAGCAGCACCATGACCACGTCGGCCTCCTGCACGGCCTGGGCGGTGGGGACCACGCGCAGACCCGCCTCTTCGGCCGCGGCCCACGAGCGCGAGCCCTCGCGAAGGCCGACGCGTACGTCATGCCCCGAGTCCTGGAGGTTCATCGCGTGGGCATGCCCCTGGCTGCCGAAGCCCAGCACGGCGACCTCCTGCCCGTGCAGGACCGATGGGTCCGCGTCCGCCTCGTAGTAGATCGTCGCCATCTCGTCCGCTCTCCCCTTCCCGGTCGTTCCGCTCAGACCGAAGGCCGCGATGACGGCCTCACACGCTACCGGCCCACTCCGCCGGAGCGGTCCC
>JBHGAT010000170.1:0-4665 GCA_041946645.1 Candidatus Velamenicoccus archaeovorus
CCCTCGCCGTCGGGCTTGAGCGCCGCGAGGATGTCGGCCTGGAGCGCGTTGGTGTCCTGGTACTCGTCGACCAGGACGTGGTCGAACGCCGCGGCGATCCGCGGTCCGGCGCCCGGCGCCTGCGCGAGCGCTCGCCAGTACACGAGCAGGTCGTCGTAGTCCAGGCAGCGCTGACCGCGCTTGCGCTCCGTGTAGCCCTCGAAGATCGCGCGGATGCCCTCGAGCTCGTCGGCGCACCACGGGAAGTCGCGCTCGAGCACCGCGGTCAGGCGCTCCTGCGCGTTCACGGTGCGCGAGTAGACGTCGGCGAGCGTCTCCTTGCGCGGGAACCGTTTCTTCCCCTGGCCCAGGCCGAGCTCGCCGCGGATCAGGTCCATCAGGTCGGCGGTGTCGGTGCGGTCGAGCACCGTGAAGTCCGCCGGTACCCCGATCGCCCGGCCGTGGAGGCGAAGCAGGCGGTTGGCCACCCCGTGGAACGTGCCGCCCCACACGCGCCCGAGCGAGCGGTCGCCGGTGAGCCTCTCGGCGCGGGAGAGCATCTCGCGGGCCGCCCGGCGGGTGAACGTGAGCAGCAGGATCCGTTCGGGGCGGACCCCGCGGTCGACCAGGCGGGCGACGCGGCAGGCGAGCGTCCAGGTCTTGCCGCTGCCGGCGCCGGCCACGACCAGCAGCGGGCCGCCGAGGTGCTCCACCGCCTCGCGCTGGGCGGGGTTGAGGCGTCCGAGGGCGTCGAACATGTGTTCGACAGCCTAGGCGAGCGGGCGAGGGCGGGCAAGCACCGGCGGCCGTCAGCTCCCGGCTCCGCGCCGAGCAGCGATCCTCTCGACCCCAGTTCACTTCTGCCCGAGCTCCAGGAGACAGCGGAGTTGACTCCGCTGCCGAGCCGTGCTCCGGTATCCCCGCTCGGGTGGGCGGATCCGTCCCGTGAAGGGGGGTGGACCCTTGAAGGTCACACCGAGCCATCTTCGGCGGTACGCGGTACATGGTGTTGTGCTTCTTCGCCTCGGTGTCGGTGTTCGAGACGGTGGCGCCGACACCCCTCCGGGCGATGCGATCGAACGCGGATGACGATGCCCGCGGTATCGCAGTTCGTCTCCAGGGCGAGTGGGGTCCTGGCCGGGCGGTACGGAGGTGTCTGGCTGGTCGGGTCGATCCTCAACGTCGGGGTGGTACAGCGAGTCCCCGCGGACGCGACCGAGCTGGCGTCCTTGGCGCCACCGAACCTCGTTCTCCGCGTGGTTGACGTGAAGTACTCACAAGATCAGTTGGCCGGGTTCGTCGATGCGGTGACCGGCATGGTGCCCACCTTGCCGCAGGGGATCATCATGGTTGCCCCCCGAACGGAGCTCAACAAGATCGAGGTTGTGATCGATCGGTCCGTTCCCGGACTGCAGGCCGCCCTCGGGTCGATCCTGCCGGTTGATGCGTTCATGATCACCGAGCAGCCGGGACTCGCCTTCCGAGGTGCTCGTCGCTCACGATGATCTCAGTCGTGCCGGGTGTGTCGAGGGCCAGCTCATGCGCTCCCTGGGGAAGATGCACTCGATCTCGGAGGCCCGCCTGGACTCTCTGGACGCGGGGTGCTCGCGCTCGCCGCGGCGGCCGGCCTGGTCGTGTCCGACCTGCCAGGGTGCGCGAGCGGGCCACGAACCTCTTCCCGCACGATCCGATCACCGAGCATGACCCGGACGACTTCCCGGGATGGGATCGACTGGGTGCTGGTGGAGGTGAGGTCGCGGTGGCCGAGGGCGAGCCGATGAGTGTGGTGGCCGGTCGCTTGCTCCGCCGAGCCTGAGCCTGCGTTCGGCGCCGGCCGGGTACCATCGGGCCCATGTGCCGGAGCATCAAGCGACTGCGGACGCCCGAGGGGCAGATCGCGACCGAGGAGGAGATCCGCGAGGCCGCCCTCCAGTTCGTGCGGAAGGTCAGCGGCTACCGGGCGCCGTCCAAGCGGAACGAGGAGGCGTTCGACGCGGCTGTCGACGAGGTGGCCGAGGTCTCCCGCCGGCTGCTCGAGGCCGTGACGCCCCGCCGGTAGCCCCGTCCGGCGCGGCACCATCGGTCGGTAGGATGGGCGCCATGTATCCGCTCGACCCCTCGCCGGAGCAGATGCGCGAGATGGGGGAGGCCGCGCTCGCCTACGCGATCGAGTTCCTGCGGCAGCGGGGCGAGGCGCCGGCGTCGCGGTTCGAGGAGGCGGAGGCGGTGGCGCGCGCCCACCGCGAGCCGCCGCCCGAGATCGGGGGCGACTTCGGCCCGCTGCTGGAGCTGGTCGACACGATCGCGGGCAATTCGGCCGACAACGCCGGTCCGGGGTTCCTCGCGTACATCCCCGGCGGCGGCCTGTTCGCGTCGTCCCTGGCCGACCTGCTGTCCACCACGATCGACCGGTTCGTGAACCTGTGGGGCGAGGCGCCCGTCGCCGCGCAGATCGAGAGCAACGTGGTGCGGTGGCTGTGCGACCTGTTCGGCTTCCCCCCGGAGTCGCGCGGCGTGCTGACCTCGGGCGGCTCGATGGCCAACCTCTCGGCGATCGTGACGGCTCGCACCGCGCACCTGCCCGAGGACTTCCTGCACGGCGCGCTCTACGTGAGCGAGCACGTGCACGCCTCGGTCACCAAGGCCGCGATGCTGGCCGGGTTCCCCCAGCGGAACGTCCGTCGGGTCCCGGTCACGCCCGAGCTCCGGATGGACGTCGACGCGCTCCGCCGGGCGATCGCCGAGGACCGAGGGGCCGGGTTCGCACCGTTCGCGGTGGTGGCGTCGGCGGGCACGACCAACACCGGCACGATCGACCCGCTCGCGCGGATCGCCGACGTGTGCGAGGCCGAGGGGCTGTGGCTGCACGTCGACGCCGCGTACGGCGGGTTCTTCCAGCTCACCGAGCGCGGCCGCGAGCGGTTCGCGGGGATCGAGCGGGCCGACTCGATCACGCTCGACCCGCACAAGGGGATGTTCCTGCCGTACGGGACGGGCGCGCTGGTCGTCCGTCACGGCGCGAAGCTCCGCGAGGCGCACTTCGTCGGCGCGGCGTACCTGCAGGACCTCGCGGCCGACGCGGACATCCCGAACTTCACCGAGTACTCGGCCGAGCTCTCCCGCGACTTCCGGGGCCTGCGGGTGTGGTTCCCGCTCAAGCTGCACGGGGTCGCCTCGTTCCGCGAGGCGCTCGACGAGAAGCTCGACCTGGCCCGCCACCTGTACGACGAGCTCTCCACGGACCCCGCCCTCGAGCTGCCGTGGGAGCCCGACCTCACGGTGGTGCCGTTCCGGCTGCGCGAGGGCGGCGACACCGAGAACCGCCGCCTGCTCGAGGCGATCAACGCGTCGAAGCGCGTGTTCCTGTCGAGCACGGTGATCGACGGCCGCTTCACGATCCGGGCGTGCATCCTGTCGCACCGCACGCACAAGGATCGGATCGACGAATGCATCGAGATCGTCCGGCGCGCCGCCGCCCAGCTCGCGTGAGCTTCCCGGGCCTCGAGACCGATCGCCTCACCCTCCGCGCCTTCGCGCCCGACGACCTGGATGACGTGGCCGCGATGTACGCCGACCCGGAGGTCGTGCGGTTCATCGGCGACGGCACCGCCGCGACGCGCGAGGGGTCGGCCGAGTGGCTCGGCCTCCGGGTCCAGCTCTGCTCGATGACGCGTCCGCCCGGAGGTCCGATGGATGGCTAGAGTGGCGCCATGCCGGAGCTCCCCGAGGTCCAGGCCCTGGCCGAGCGGCTCGAGGCAGCCGTCGGCGGTGCGACCTTCCGCGGTGTCGACCTGCTGAGCTTCTCGTCGCTGAAGACGGTGAGCCCGCGAGCGTCCGAGCTCGAGGGCCGGTCGGTCGGGGGAGTTCGGCGGCGGGGCAAGTTCGTCCTGTTCGAGCTGGGGGGGCCGCGGCTCCTGATCCACCTCTCGCAGGGCGGGCGGGTGGACGTGGAGGACCCGCCGAAGCGGACCAAGCCTCGTGGCGCCGTGGTGCGGCTGCGGTTCGAGGGCCGGCCGGCCGTCCTGGTGAAGGAGTTCGGCCGCGAGCGCAAGGCCGGGTGGTGGCTCCTCGCCGAGGGCGACGACGGCCCCCTGGCCAAGCTCGGCCCGGAGCCCGACTCGCCGGCGTTCGAGCGGTTCGTGCTCGAGAGCGACGACGCTCGCCGGGTCCACACGATCCTGCGGGACCAGCGCACGGTGGCCGGGATCGGCCGCGGGTACTCGGACGACATCCTGCACCGAGCCAAGCTCTCGCCGTACGCGACGCTCGCCTCGCTCACGCCGGAGCAGCGGCGATCGCTGCTCGACGCCACCAGCACGATCCTGGCCGAGGCGCTGGAGGTCGAACGCCGCCGCACCGGCGGCCTCCCGACCAAGATCGGCGACCACTTCACGGTCCACGGACGCTACGGGACGCCCTGTCCCACGTGCGGGGATGACCTCCGCCGGATCTCCTACGGGTCGCACGAGGTGACGTACTGCCCGACCTGCCAGACCGGCGGCAAGGTGCTCGCCGACCGCCGTCTGTCCCGCCTGATCCGCTGAGGCCGGGTCTCCTCAGCCGCGTGGCGGGAGCGAGACCAGCAGGCCCCTGAGCTCCTGGGCCTTCGCCGCGTACCGAGCGGCGCCCTCGGCGTGGGTCTGGACGTGCGCGGTGGCCGCGGCGTGGCCGGCGGCTCGGGCGGCG
>JBHGAT010000171.1:0-4647 GCA_041946645.1 Candidatus Velamenicoccus archaeovorus
GCCGCCTCGACGCACCCGGCCAGGGTCCCCTCCGACAGCGTGAACGACGCGTGCGCGCCGACCATCCCGCGCACCAGCGGCAGCGGCTCCTTCAGGAACCGGCGGTTCTCCTCGATCCCGGCGGCCGCGCGCTCGGGCCCGTCGCGGTCGGTGACCTCGTAGCACAGGACGGCTCGCACACCG
Organism: Candidatus Velamenicoccus archaeovorus; assembly: GCA_041946645.1. Taxonomy (GTDB): domain Bacteria; phylum Actinomycetota; class UBA4738; order UBA4738; family HRBIN12; genus DASQQQ01. The sequence continues at coordinate 184 of JBHGAT010000171.1, forward strand.
AGCTCGACCAGCGGGCCGGCCAGCCGCTGGAGCGAGCCCTCGATGGCGTTCGGCGACGCGTGGTGGTCGACGATCGTCGTCGTGCCCGACAGGAGCGCGTCGGCCCCGCCGGCGAGGGCGGAGAGCTCCACGTCGCCGGGGTCGAGGGCCCGGTCCAGCCGCCACCAGACCCGCTGGAGGATCTGGACGAACCCATCGGGCGGCTCCAGGCGGTACGGCATCCCCCGGGCCAGCGCCGAGTAGAGGTGGTGGTGGGCGCACACGTTCCCCGGGATCACCAGGCAGCCCGAGCAGTCGATCGCGTGCGCCCCGGCGGGGGCCGCGCCGCCCAGGCCCAGGATCCGCCCGCCCTCGACCACCACGTCCGCCGGGGCGACCATCGGCGGATCCAGCGACCGCACCACCGTCCCCCCCGACAGGACCAGGACCACGAGGGCTCAGCCCCTCCGGGCTGCCGCGGCCGCCAGCCGCGGCGCCGCCGCCGCCGCCGCGGCCGAGTCGCGCATCGGCAATCGGGTGCGCCACCCCCCGTCGAACGCGTGGAGGGCACCGGCCACGGCGGGGGCCGTCGGCACCAGGCCGATCTCGCCGACCCCCTTGGCCCCGTACGGCCCCTCGGGCTGCGGCACCTCAACGATGATGCACTCGACCCGGGGCATGCCGGCGGGCGGGATGATCCCGAGCGACTTCAGCGTCGTGGTGACCGGGTAGCCGTCCTGGACCACGTAGTCCTCGGTCAGGGCGAACCCCAGGCCCATGTGCACCGCGCCCTCGATCTGGCCCTCGAGCAACGTGGGGTTGATCGCGCGGCCCACGTCGTGGGCGGCGATCACCCGCTCGACGCGCCCGTCGTCGTCGAGCAGCACCACCTGCACGGCCCAGCCGTACGCGAAGTGCGTGACCGGCTCCTCGACGTCCGCGCCCGGCGGGTTGGTCCAGTCGATCGTCACCTCGCCGTAGAACTCACGCCCGGCCAGGTCCTCGAGCCGGCCGCCGTCGAGCGCCCCCCGGAGCTGCTCGGCCGCCCGCTGGATGGCCCGGCCGCCGAGCACGGTCGAGCGCGACGCCGTGGTCTGGCCGGTGTCGAGCTCGCGCATCGTGTCGACGACCACGTGGACGCGGTCGGCCGACAGTCCCAGCTCCTCGCAGGCGATCTGCTGCAGGGCCGTGTTGCACCCCTGCCCCATCTCGGTCCACGAGTGGAACAGCGTCACGGTGCCGTCGGACTCGGGCCGCAGGATGGCCTTGCCGGACTCCGGCAGGCCGTTGCCGATCCCGGTGTTCTTCACGCCGCAGCCGATCCCCGCGTAGCGGGCGCCCCGGTACACGTCGCGGACGGCCTCGAGGCAGGCCTTGATCCCCACCCCCGGCCCGAGCCGCTGCCCCGTGCCGAAGCGGTCGCCCACGTCGAGCGCGTTCCGCCACCGGATCTCCCAGCCGTCGACGCCCACCCGCTCGGCCAGGCGGTCGAGCATCCCGTCGATCGCGAAGGCGACCTGGTTCACCCCGAAGCCGCGCATCGCCCCGCACGGCGGGTTGTTGGTGTACACGGCCCGGGCCTCGACGTCCACGGCGTCGAACCGGTACGGCCCGCAGGCGTGGCCGGCGGCCCGCTCGAGCACCTTGTCGCCGACGCTCGCGTACGCGCCGGTGTCGCCGACGATCCGGGCGCGGACCGCGGTGAGGTGACCCCCGGCGTCGGCGCCGATCGTGTACTCCATCGTCATCGGGTGGCGCTTGGGGTGGAACGTCAGGCTCTCGGCGCGCGACAGCGTGAGCAGCACCGGCCGGCCCGTCAGGTGCGCCATCAGCGCGGCGTGGCACTGGACGTTCAGGTCCTCCTTGGCCCCGAAGGCCCCCCCGTTGGCGATCTGGGTCACACGGACCCGGTCCTCGGGCACGCCCAGGAACGAGGCGATCTGCCGCCGGTCCTCCCACACCCCCTGGCCCTGCGAGGACACGTGCATCAGGCCGTCCTCGGGCGCCGCCAGCGCGGACTCGGGTTCGAGGAACGCGTGCTCGATCACCTGGCTCCGGAAGGTCTCCGTGAGCACGTGCGCCGACCCGGCCAGCGCGGCGTCGACGTCGCCCCGCTTCACGACCGAGGTCGAGAGCAGGTTGTCCCGGTCCTCGTGGATCGTCGGCGCGTCGGGCTCGAGCGCCCGGAACGGGTCGACGACCGGCTCGAGCACCTCGTACTCGACCTCGACCAGGGCGGCCGCCTGGCGCGCGGCGTGCCGGGTCTCGGCCGCCACCACCGCGAGCACGTCGCCGACGTACGCCGTCGTCTCGCCCTCGGCCACGAGCTGCCGCCAGTCCCGGGTGATCAACCCCTGGGTGCGCTCGCCGGGCACGTCGGCCGCGGTGGCCACCGCGACCACGCCGGGGTGCGCCCGGGCCTTCGAGACGTCGATCCGGAGCACCCGTGCTCGCGGGTGGTCGGAGAAGCGGATCGCCCCGTGCAGCATGCCGGGGGCCGTCAGGTCGTTCACGTACGGCTTGTCGCCCAACGCCAGCTCGCGCCCCTGGTACCGGGCGGTCCGCGAGCCCACCCGGCCGCTGGTGTCGGGCCGCGGGATGGGCTCTCCCCGCCGCGCCCCCGCCACCAGCTCGACCGCGTCGACGATCTTCACGTAGCCGGTGCACCGGCAGAGGTTCCCGGCCAGCGCTCGGGCCACCTCCTCGCGCGACGGGTCGGGGTTCTTCGCGAGCAGCGACTCGGCCTTGAGCACGATCCCCGGCGAGCAGAACCCGCACTGCGAGGCCCCCGACGCCACGAAGGCGTCGGCCCACGTGTCGCGGTCCCGCTCGGACAGCCCCTCCTGGGTCACGATCGCCCGGCCCTCGGCGTGCTCGGCCCTCTGCGCGCAGGAGACCACGGCCTTGCCGTCCAGCAGCACGGTGCAGGCGCCGCACGAGCCCTCGGGCGCGCAGCCGTCCTTCACCGAGGTCACGCCGGCGCCCTCGCGGAGCAGCTCCAGCAGCGTCATGCCGGGGCGGGTCTCGACCTCGACGGGCCGTCCGTTCAGCGTGAACCGGACCATGGCCACCTCCTCGGCGCCTCCTACTCGACCGCGCCCAGCACCAGCGAGAGCAGCGCCATCCGCATCACCACGCCGTTGAACGCCTCGACCCAGTAGCGGGCGTGCCGGGTGGCGTCGACGTCGGCGGGCAGCTCGTCCATCCGCGGGAGCGAGTGCAGGACGATGGCCTCGCTCTTCCCCCGATCGCGCAGGAGCTCGCGCGTCACGCGATAGGCATCGGGCGTGGTGGGGAGCTCGGCGCCCCGCTCGTCCCGACCCTTGGTGTAGTCGGCCTGCACGACGGGCTCCATGTAGATCACGTCGGCCTCGGCGATGCACTTCTCGACGGACTCGACCTCCTGGTACCGCACGCTCAGCTCGTCGAGCTCGGCCTTGAACCCCGGCAGCAGCGACATGTCGGGGGGGCACACCACGAACGACTCCACGTCGAACTGCGAGAAGGCGTACAGGATCGAGTGCATCGTGCGCATCCGCATGTCCCCGACCAGGAGGAACTTCAGGCCGTCGAGCCGCCCCAGCTCCTTCCACGTCGTGTACAGGTCGGTGAGGACCTGCGTGGGGTGCTCGCCCCAGCCGTCGCCGCAGTTGATGATGGGGACCGAGGCCCACCGCGCCGCCTCCTCGGGCGCACCCTGCTGGAAGTGCCGCATCGCGATCACGTCCGCGTAGAACTCCAGCATGTGGACGGTGTCCTTGATCGACTCCTGGTAGAAGTCCCCGGCCCGGGTCATCTTGGCGTCGGCGAACCCCAGCACGTGCCCGCCGAGGCGGTGCATCGCGGCCTCGGTGGCCATCCGGGTCCGCGTGCTGGGCTGGTAGAACGCGGTCAGCAGCGTCTTGTGCTTCAACAGGTCCGTGTTGCGGCGCTCCTTGGCGATCGGCGCCAGGCGGTCGCAGACCTCGAACACGTGGAAGAACTCCTCCCGCTCGAACCCCTTCAGCGACAGGATGTCGCGCCCCTGGAAGCTCCTCACGACGGTTCCCTACCTCCTTCCGGCGACCGGCGGACCCCCGTGAACAGCACGGCGATCCGCTCGGTGCGATCGATCCCGCTGCGATCCCGCAGCTCGAGCAGCCCGGCCAGTCCCGAGGAGCCCGTCGGGTCCACGTCGACCCCGGTGGTCCCGCGCGCGAGCTCGTGGGCCTCCCGGAGGCGGTCCTCCGAGACCACCACCGGCGACCCGTCCGTGGCCAGCATCCCGCTCACGATGGCCGCCCAGTCGTAGGTCTCGTCGTCCAGGATCCCGGTGGCGATGCTCCGGGGCTCCTGCTCCCACGGCCACATGAACGCCGAGCGGTGGGTCCGGGCGTGGTCCATGGCCTCGACCAGCGAGGTCGGCGTGGGCTCCTCGCCCGCCCGGGCGCGGACCAGCCCGTACGCGCGCTCCAGCGGATGGCCGCCCTCCGTCTGGACGGCGTG
>JBHGAT010000172.1:0-4628 GCA_041946645.1 Candidatus Velamenicoccus archaeovorus
CTGCTGGGCAAGCGCGTGGACTACTCGGGCCGCTCGGTGATCGTGGTCGGCCCGCAGCTGCGGCTGCACCAGTGCGGGCTGCCCAAGCAGATGGCCCTGGAGCTGTTCAAGCCGTTCGTGATGAAGCGGCTGGTCGACCTCAACCTGGCCCAGAACATCAAGTCGGCCAAGCGGATGGTGGAGCGGGCCCGTCCCCAGGTGTGGGACGTGCTCGAGGAGGTCATCCGGGAGCACCCGGTGCTGCTGAACCGGGCGCCGACGCTGCACCGGCTGGGGATCCAGGCCTTCGAGCCGGTCCTGGTCGAGGGCAAGGCCATCCAGATCCATCCGCTGGTGTGCACCGCGTTCAACGCGGACTTCGACGGCGACCAGATGGCCGTCCACGTCCCGCTGTCCTCCGAAGCGCAGGCGGAGGCCCGGGTGCTGATGCTCTCGGCCAACAACATCCTGTCGCCGGCGCACGGCCGTCCCATCGCCGTGCCCACGCAGGACATGGTGCTGGGGATCTACTACCTGACGATCGAGCCCGAGCGTCCGGACAAGGACGAGGACATCCCGCGGTTCGCATCGGTGGCCGAGGCGATGATGGCCCTGGACCACCGGCTGGTGACGCTCCACACCGTGGTCAAGGTGCGGCTGCCCGGCAAGACCCTGCCGGCCGAGATGCTGCCCGAGACCGTGGACGTGGAGGAGAACGGGCGGGTCCCGCTGGTCGAGACCACGATCGGGCGCCTGATCTTCAACCAGTGCTTCCCGGACGAGATGGAGTACGTCAACCGGGCGCTGGTCAAGGGCGACATCGGCAAGCTGGTCGACCAGTGCGTGCATCGGTTCGACCGGGCCACGGTGGAGCAGATCCTCGACAGCCTGAAGTCGGTGGGGTTCCACTACGCCACGCGCGCCGGCGTGACGCTCGGCGTCGAGGACGTGACCACGCCCTCGGAGAAGGCTCGGATCCTGGACTCGTACGAGAGCCGGGCGCAGAAGATCGAGAGCCAGTACCGCAAGGGGATCATCACCGACGACGAGCGCCGGCAGGAGCTCATCGAGATCTGGACCCAGGCGACCGACGACGTGAAGGACGCGATGGAGGCCCAGTTCGGGGTGACCAACCCGATCTACATGATGGCCAACTCGGGGGCCCGGGGGAACATCATGCAGATCCGGCAGATCGCCGGCATGCGCGGTCTGGTGGCCAACCCCAAGGGCGAGATCATCCCCCGGCCGATCAAGTCGAACTTCCGCGAGGGCCTGTCCGTGCTCGAGTACTTCATCTCCACGCACGGCGCCCGGAAGGGGTTGGCCGACACCGCGCTGCGGACGGCCGACTCGGGGTACCTGACCCGGCGGCTGGTCGACGTGGCCCAAGAGCTCATCGTGCGCGAGGACGACTGCGGCACCGACCGCGGGTTCTTCGTCCCGGTGACCTACGCCACGCCCGGCGGCGACCGGGTGCCCAACGCGCACCTGGACACCTCGCTGTTCGGACGGGTCCTTGCCGAGGACGTCAAGGTCGAGCGTCGCAAGATCGCCGCGGCCGGGGACCTGCTCGACGACACGCTCCTGGCCCGGCTGGTCGAGGCGGGCGTGGACGCCGTCCGGGTCCGCACGCCGATGTCGTGCGAGGCCGAGTACGGCGTGTGCCGGATGTGCTACGGGACGAGCCTGGCCACCGGGCGGATGGTCGACATCGGGGAGTCCGTCGGGATCATCGCCGCCCAGTCGATCGGCGAGCCCGGCACACAGCTCACGATGCGGACGTTCCACACCGGCGGCGTGGCCGGCGAGGACATCACGCACGGTCTGCCCCGCGTGCAGGAGCTGTTCGAGGCTCGTCGGCCCAAGGGCGAGGCGCTCATCACCGAGCTGCCGGGCACCGTGGCGATCGAAGACGACGAGGACAAGAAGGAGCGCCGGATCACCGTCACGTCCGAGGACGGCGACCAGGTCCAGTACAAGGTCTCGTTCCGGGCCCGGCTCCTGGTCGGCGACGGCGACACGGTCGATGTCGGGCAGCAGCTCACGGAAGGGTCGGTGAACCCCCACGAGAAGCTCCGGATCGAGGGCGTGTCCGCCCTGCAGGCCCACCTGGTGGAGGAGGTCCAGCAGGTGTACCGGTCGCAGGGCGTCACGATCCACGACAAGCACATCGAGCTGATCGTCCGCCAGATGCTCCGCAAGGTGCAGATCATCGAGCCGGGGGACACCGACTTCCTGCCGGGCGACCTGGTCGATCGGCGCCGCTTCGAGCACCTCAACCGGGAGACGGTCGAGCGGGGCGGGCAGCCCGCCACGGCCCGGCCCCAGCTGCTGGGGATCACCAAGGCCTCGCTGGCCACGGACTCGTGGCTGTCGGCGGCGTCGTTCCAGGAGACCACGAGGGTCCTGACGGAGGCGGCCATCGCCGGCAAGTCGGACCAGCTCCTGGGGCTCAAGGAGAACGTGATCATCGGCAAGCTGATCCCGGCCGGCACCGGGATGGGGCGGTACCGCAACGTCCAGGCTCGGATCAAGCCCGAGGCCATCCCCGAGTACTGGCTGATCCGCCAGCGGGAGCTGGCCGAGCAGGCAGAGGGCGAGCCCGTGCTCACCGGCCTCACGCGCGAGGAGGCCGAGCAGATGCTGGGCGGCTCCCTCAGCCCGGCCGAGGAGTAGGCGGTCAGGGCCACCGTCGGCCGGGCAGGGGCTGGAGCGCCCGCCCGGCCGACGGAGCCCTCACGATCGGGCGCCGACGACCTTCAGGAGCTCCCCGAGGACGGCCGCCGACCCCGCCAGGATGTCTCCGCGGAGGTAGTCCGGGCCGCCGGTCCAGTCGGTGACGGCGCCGCCCGCTTCCTCGATCAGGAGCGCGCCGGCGGCCACGTCCCACGGTGACAGCGACAGCTCGAAGAAGCCGTCGAAGACCCCGGCCGCCACCCAGGCCAGGTCGAGCGCCGCCGCCCCGGGTCGCCGGAGGTCCTCGAACCGCCGGAGCGCCCCCTCGAAGGCCCTCAGGTACCGGGGGAGCAGGTCCTTGCGCCGGAAGGGGAACCCCGTGCCCACCACGGCTCGCTGGGGCGGGCGGCCCGAGACCCGCAGGGCCTCCCGCCGAGCGCCCCGGCGCAGGATCCAGGCGCCGCCGCCCCGCAGGGCCAGCGAGGTCTCCTCCAGGATCGGCGCGTGAACGACCCCCACCACGGGCCGCCCCTGCTCGACCAGGGCGACCGAGACGCCGACCGCGGAGAACCGGTGCAGGAAGTTGGTGGTCCCGTCCAGCGGGTCCACCAGCCAGTAGCGGTCGGCCTCGGCGCCGCCCCCCTCCTCGGCCAGGACGGGGATGTCGGGGGCGCCCGCCCCGAGGACCAGGCGGATCTCGTGCTCGGAGGCCCGGTCGACCTCGGTCACGTAGTCGCCGGCCCCCTTGGTGTCGGCCTCGGCCGTGGCCACCGTGCCCCACCTCGCCCGGACCACCTCGCCGCCCCGGAGGGCGGCTCGCTCGGCCACGGTCAGCAGGTGCTCCAGGTCGGTCACGGCGGGCCACGCTAGCAGACCCCTGGTACCATCCCGTCCGCCCTGGTCGCGGGGCACGAGCGGGTGTCGCGGCTCGTTGACGGCCCCCACTCGTGCCTAGTAGCCTTAGCGGTTGCGCCCCGGACCCGGCAGGCGGGTTCGGTATCCAGCAGCTTTCAGGGGGTACCCCGAAGGGACAACTGTGCCTGAGGCAGTCCCTGGAAGCCGGGCTTCGGCCCGGCTTCTCCATGGGTACCCAGAGGACCTGGCGAGCGTGAAGACGAGAGAGCCATGCCTACGATCCAGCAATTGGTCAGGAACGGGCGGAGCCGCCCCAAGGGCAAGACGAAGAGCCCCGCGCTCCGGGGGTCTCCGCAGCGGCGCGGCGTCTGCACGCGGGTGTACACGGCGACCCCGAAGAAGCCCAACTCGGCGCTCCGCAAGGTCGCTCGCGTCCGCCTGACCAGCGGGATCGAGGTCACCGCCTACATCCCCGGGGTCGGTCACAACCTCCAGGAGCACTCGATCGTGCTCGTGCGCGGAGGGCGGGTGAAGGACATGCCCGGCGTGCGCTACAAGATCGTCCGGGGCACGTTGGACACGGCAGGCGTCCGGGACCGCAAGAAGGCGCGCTCGCGCTACGGCGCCAAGAAGGGCGGTGAGTAGCCGATGCCGCGCAAGGGTCCGGCAGGGCGTCGCGAGATCGATCCCGACCCCGTCTACCAGAACCAGCTGGTCACGCAGCTGATCAACAAGGTCCTGCTGGACGGCAAGAAGTCGCTGGCCGAGCGCACCGTCTACAAGGCGCTCGAGGTCATCAGCGAGCGGACCTCGAACGACCCGGTGATCACCCTCAAGAAGGCGGTGGAGAACGTCAGGCCGATGCTCGAGGTCCGGTCCCGCCGGGTGGGGGGCGCCAACTACCAGGTCCCGGTGGAGGTCCGGCCGCCGCGCGGCACGACGCTCGCGCTGCGGTGGATCGTCAACAACGCTCGCGCCCGCAAGGAGCACTCGATGGCCGACCGCCTGGTGGGCGAGATCATGGACGCCTCGCAGGGACAGGGGGTCTCGGTCAAGCGACGCGAGGACATGCACAAGATGGCGGAGGCGAACAGGGCGTTCGCGCACTACCGATGGTG
>JBHGAT010000173.1:0-6484 GCA_041946645.1 Candidatus Velamenicoccus archaeovorus
TTCGGCCCGCAGACCGTCTACGCGCGTTCGAGCACGGACGGCGGCATCAGCTGGAGCGCGCGGGTGGCCCTGTCGACCCCGGGCGTGAACGCCGCGTTCCCCGCCGCGGCCGGAGCCGATGCCGGCGAGGCGCGGGTGTGGTTCATGGACCAGCGGACCGGCCGCTGGAACGTCTGGTACACGAGCACACGCGACCTGGGCGCCACCTGGACGACGCCGGTGCGGATCTCGGATGCCACGTCGGGGGCGGCGTACAAGGATGCCGACGGGTTCCTCGAGGCCTACGGCGACTACGGCGAGATCGCCGTGACCAGCGGCGGGAAGACCGTCGCGGTGTGGGGTGAGGGCGTGAGCTACGCGGGACCGGGCGGCGTCTGGCTCAACCGGCAGACGTAGGCGGACGTCGGCCTAGCGATCGACGTCGCCGACCACGAAGAAGATCGAGCCGAGGATGGCGATGAGGTCGGGCACCAACGTGCCCGGGAGCATCGCCGGGAGCACCGACACGTTGGAGAACGACGCCGTGCGCATCTTGAGCCGGTACGGGTACTTCTTCCCGTCGCCGATCAGGTAGTACCCCATCAGGCCGAGCGGGTTCTCGGTGCGCACGTAGATCTCGCCGTCGAGGTTCAGCTTCTTGGGGAGCTTGGGCGCCATGTAGGGCCCCGGCGGGAGCTTCTCCAGGCACTGCTCGATGATCTTGCAGGACTCCCACATCCGCTGGACCAGCACCCACAGCCGGTCGTACGCGTCCCCGTGCTCGCCGACCGGGACCGCGAACTCGACCTCGTCGTACTTCTCGTAGGGCTCGTCCTTGCGCGGGTCCATCGGCACGCCCGAGCCGTGCAGCACGGGTCCCGAGCAGCCGTACGCGATGGCCGTCTCCGGCGGGATCACGCCGATCCCCTTGGTCCGCGCGTAGATGATCTCGTTGCCCATGATCAGCTGGTCGAAGTCCTTGAGCTTCTTGCGGACCCACTTCAGGACCTCGGCCGACTGCTTCAGGAAGCCGCGGGGCAGATCGTCCTTCAGCCCGCCGACCCGCGCGTACGAGTGGTGCATCCGCGCGCCGGTGGCCGACTCCATCAGGTGCTGGATCATCTCGCGCTCGCGGAACGCGTAGAACATCGGGGTCATCGCCCCGAGCTCGAGCGGGAACGAGCCGGTGAACATGAGGTGGTTCAAGATGCGGTTCCACTCCGCCATCATCGTGCGGATCCACCGGGCGCGTTCGGGCACCTCGATCCCGGCCAGACGCTCCACCGCGAGCACCCAGCCGAGCTCGTTGTTGAACGCCGACAGCCAGTCGTGCCGGTTCATCAGGACGAGCACCTGACGGGCGTCGCGGAACTCCGCGAGCTTCTCGGCGGCCCGATGCATGTAGCCGATCACGGGTTCGGCCCGCCTGATCACCTCGCCGTCCAGCTCGAGGACCACGCGGAGCACCCCGTGGGTCGAGGGGTGCTGCGGCCCGATGTTGAGGATCATCTCCTCGGTCCTCAGACCGTTCGGGGAGACCACCTCCACGTCGATGCCGCCGCCCCGCACCATCCAGTGCTCGGCGGCGGTGGAGAACTCCGCCCGCTCGCCGGCCCGATCCACGGCTCGCTCCCTGGTGCCCACGGCTTCCTATCCTGTCACGAGATCCGCGCAGCGTCCCATCCCGGTGGGAGCGTGGGACGGCTGCTCGAGGGCGCGGGACGGCTGCTCGAGGGCGCGGGACGGCTGCTCGACCGGGCGGTACGCTCGCGGGCGATGACGACGCGGGAGGGCCTGCGGCGGAGGATCCCCTCGGTGGACGCGCTGCTGCGCTCGGGACCCGGGAAGCGAGCCTCGACCACGTTCGGCCGCGCGCTCGTGAAGCGGACCCTGACCCGGGTCCTCGAGGACGTCCGGGCCCAGGCCGAGCGGGGGGCCCCGCCCCCCGAGGACGACGTGATCCTGGCCCGGGCCATGACCCTCGCGTCGCAGGCCGCTACGGGGTTGGTCCCGGTGGTGAACGCCACCGGGGTGATCCTGCACACCGGGCTCGGTCGGGCCCCCCTGCCCGACCGCGCCGCGCGCGCCGGCCTCCGTGCGGCCGCCGCCTACACGGATCTCGAGGTCGATCGCCTGACCGGCTCGCGAGGCAGGCGGGTTCACCGCGACGCCTCCGGCGGCGGGGCTCGCGAGCCTGTCCCACCAGGCGAACGTGCCGTTCGTGTTCGACCTCGGCTCGGGACTGCTCGAGCGCTACCCGGGCGTGCCCGACGACGAGCCCTCGGCGGCCGAGGCCCTCCGCGACGGGGCCGACCTGGTGGTCTTCTCGGGCGACAAGCTGCTCGGAGGGCCGCAGGCCGGGATCGTGCTGGGACGGGCCGACCTGGTCGAGCGGCTGCGACGGCACCCGATCGCCCGAGCCGTGCGGGTGGACAAGGTCCAGATCGCGGCGCTCGAGGCCGTGCTGGCGCTGTACGCACGCGGCGAGCAGGATGCGTTGCCGGTGTGGCGGATGCTCCGCGAGCCGGTCGAGTCCGTGAAGCAGCGGGCCGAACGTCTGGCCGAGGCTCTCGACGGGGAGCTCGAGGGCGCCCACGTGGTCGCATCGACCGCCGCGGTCGGCGGTGGCTCGATGCCCGGCTACGCCGTGCCGTCGTGGGGGGTCGAGCTCCGCGTGCCCGACCCCGTCGCCTTCGCGGCCCGGCTGCGCACCGGGCGGCCCTCCGTCTTCTGCCGCACCGACGAGCGCGGCGTGGTCTTCGACCTCCGCACGGTGCACGAGCGCGAGGTCCCCGACCTCACGCGGGCGATCCAGTACGCGCTGGAAGGGGACGACCTCCCCGATGACGAGTGAGACCGAGCCGCCCCTGCACGTGGTCGCGACGGCCGGTCACGTGGACCACGGCAAGTCCAGCCTGATCGTCCGGCTCACCGGCATCGACCCCGACCGGTGGGAGGAGGAGAAGCGCCGCGGGCTCACGATCGACCTCGGGTTCGCCTGGTTCACGCTCCCGTCGGGTCGCGAGCTCGGCTTCGTCGACGTCCCGGGGCACGAGCGGTTCGTCCGGAACATGCTCGCCGGCGTCGGATCGGTGCGGCTGGTCCTGTTCGTGGTCGCCGCGGACGAGGGCTGGAAGCCCCAGTCCGAGGAGCACCTGGCCATCGTCGACGTGCTCGGCGCCGACGCCGGCGTGGTGGCCCTGACCAAGCGGGACCTGGTCGACGGCCCGACGATCGAGGCCCGGACCGCCGAGGTCCGCGAGCGCCTGGCCGGCACCGTGCTCGAGACCGCGCCGATCGTGGTCTGCTCCTCCGCGACCGGGGAGGGCCTGGACGAGCTGGTGGCGGCGCTCGATGCGATGGTGGCCACGGCGCCGGCGACACCCGACCGGGGACGACCCCGCGAGTTCGTCGACCGCGTGTTCACGATCCGGGGAGCCGGGACCGTCGTGACCGGCACGCTCACGGGCGGCCGCCTGGCCGTGGGCCAAGAGGTCGAGCTCTACCCGGCGGGCGTCCGGGCACGGATCCGGAGCCTCCAGACGCACAAGCGCAGCATCCCGGAGGCCCGCCCGGTGTCCCGGGTGGCCGCCAACCTGGTGGGCGCCGAGCGCGAGCGGCTCGAGCGGGGGGACGTCCTCGGCCTCCCCGGACAGTGGCGCCCCACCACCGTGATCGAGGCCCGGATCCGCCCGGTGCGGGGCCTGGCCCATCCGATCGGGGAGCGCGGGGCCTACAAGCTCTACGCGGGCTCGGCCGAGCGCGACGCCCGGCTCCACCTCTACGGGCAGAGCGAGCTCGCGCCGGGGTCCGAGGGCGGGTTCGCCAGGATCCGGCTCTCGGGGCCGATCGTCCTGGACGTGCACGACCGGTTCGTGATCCGGGAGTCCGGCCGCCGTGAGACCGTCGCCGGCGGCGTCGTGCTCGACGTCGACCCCCCGCCCCGGCCCGGCCCCGAGCCCGAGCGCCGCCTGGCCGCTCGGGAGGGTGCCGCCCCCGACGAGCTCCCCGGGCTCCTCGTCGCCGAGCGCGGCGCCGTGCGCGGGGCCGACGTGCCCGTGCTCACCGGTGCCACCCCAGGCTCGATCCCCGGGGCCCGCCGCTGCTCGGACTGGTGGGTCGCCGAGCCGGTGGCCGGCGCGGTCGAGGCCGCCGTCCGCTCGGGTCTCGAGGACTTCCACCGGCGGAACCCCCTCCGGCCCGGCGAGGAGCTCGGGGCGGTGCGCGAGATCGTCCTCGGGGCGCTCCGGCGGGGCCCCGCCCCGGCCTTGCCACCGCTCGCCGACACGCTGCTGGCCGAGCTCGAGCAGGCCGGCGTCCTGACCCGCGACGGCAAGCTGGTCCGCCTGGCCGAGCACCGCGTGTCCCTCGCGGAGCACCGGGAGGAGGTCGAACACCTCCTGCACACCGTCGAGCAGGGCGAGCCCACACCCCCCACGATCGCGGAGCTGGTCGCCGCCGGGTTCGGCCGGGAGGTGATCGAGGCGGCCGCCCGGGCCGGCGTGCTGGTCCGGGTCTCGCCGCAGCTGGTGATGACCCCCGGACTGGTCCGCCGGGCGGAGGCCCTGGTCCGGGAGGCCGGCGACGGGATCACGGTGAGCGGGTTCCGGGAGCGGCTCGGCACGTCGCGGAAGTTCGCCGTACCGCTGCTCGAGCACCTGGACCAGCGCGGCGTCACGATCCGCCGCGGCGACCTGCGGTTCCCTCGGGCGGCCCCGGACTAGCCGCCGACGTGTCCCGGCCGCGACGCCGCTCAGGCCCCGATGCGGACGGTCATCGCGACCTCGACCGGGGCGCCCAGGGGCAGCTCGGCCACCCCGACCGCCGCGCGGGCGTGCCGCCCCGGCTCGCCGAACAGCTCGACCAGCAGGTCGCTCGCGCCGTTGGCCACCTTGGACTGGTCCGTGAACCCCGGGGCCGAGGCCACGAACACGCTCACCTGCACGACGCCCTCGACCCGGTCGAGCGTGCCGAGCGCCTCGCGCAGCGCCGAGAGGGCCTGGAGCGCGCAGCGCCGGGCCGCCTCCCGTCCCTGCTCGATCGTGAGCTCGGCGCCGAGATGGCCGGGGTGGAGCAGGTCGCCGTCGCTCATGGCGATCTGGCCGGAGACGAAGGCGAGGTCGCCGGACACGCGCACGGGCACGTAGGAGGCGACCGGCGCGGGCGGCGGCGGCAGCTCGACGCCGAGCGTGGCCAGGCGATCCTCGATCCCGATGGTCGGCTCCTTCCCCGCGCCGCGAACGCGGTCCGCGCGCGACCGAACGGACGCGATCCCGCATTCTCCCAAAGGTGGGGGGGCCGTGCGCGGCCGGGGGCGGCGACCGGGGGATCAGCCGGCCTGGAGGGCCCGTTCGCGCAGGAGCTGCCGCCGCTCGGCCTCGTTGAGCCCGCCCCAGATGCCGTGGGGCTCGCGGATCCGGAGCGCGTACTCGAGGCACTCCCGGCGGACCGGGCAGCGGGCGCAGAAGACCTTGGCCCTGGCCTCGCGCGCGAGCTTCTCCTCGCGCCGCTCGAAGTAGTTCGGCGCGAAGAACAGGGATGCGTCGACCCCCCGGCAGGCGGCCCGCTGCTGCCACCCCCAGGTCCAGCCAGATGCCATCTCGTCGGCGGTCCGGGCCGCGTCCTCCTTCCGCGCTCCTGTTCCGTTGTTCGTATCTGGCGCCCGGAGGGATTCCGAACCAGGCACGGCGGGTCGGGAACAGCAGGGAAAACGGACATCCCGGGGTCCCGCCGAGCCCTCGGGTCAGTCGGCGACGGGGGGCTCGGGCTCCACCCGCAGGATCAGGCCGTCGACCCCGCGGACGCGGACCCTCGTGCCGGCGGGGATCGGCCCGTCGGCGCTCCGGCCCCGCCAGAGCGTCCCCTTGACGAACACCGGTCCCTCGGGCGTGAGCTCGCCCCGGGTCTCGCCGACCAGGCCCACCAGCCCCTTCTGGGTCGAGGTGATGCGGTCGCGCGACTGGAGCGCCACGGTGAGCGCGAAGCCGTAGTACAGCAGGCTGCCCAGCACGAAGGCACCGATCAGCCACGGCGAGACCCGGATCGCCGGAGCCACCTCTCGGAACGCCAGGAACGAGCCCGCCGCGAACGCGACGATCCCGACCGCCGTGAGCGCACCGAGCTTGCGGAGCAGCACGTCCGCTTCGAGCGCCGCGACGCCCGCGACCAGGACCGCCAGCCCCAGCCACGAGATCGGCACCACGGTCAGGCCGTAGATCGCGAGCCCCAGCATGCCGAGCCCGGCGAACCCCGCGAACCCGAACCCCGGCTGCGTGAGCTCGAACGCGAGCGAGGCGAACCCCAGGACCAGCAGCACGTAGATCGCGGCCGGCGAGGCCATCGCGTGCAGGACCCGGTCGATCGGGCCGAGCTCGGTGAACCGGACCTCGACCGGTGTCTGCGAGGGCCGCTGGGCGATCTCGGTCTGGAGCGTCACCTCGCCCGCGGCCGTCGTCACGGTCCGCCCGTCGATCGCGTCGAGGAGCTCGGTGACCGATCGCGCGGC
>JBHGAT010000174.1:0-4580 GCA_041946645.1 Candidatus Velamenicoccus archaeovorus
GGTCAGCGGCAGCGCGTCGCGCTGGCCCGGGCCCTGGTGAACCGCCCCAAGGTCCTGCTGCTGGACGAGCCCCTGGGGGCGCTCGACCTCAAGCTCCGCCAGGAGATGCAGATCGAGCTCAAGGACATCCAGCAGCGCGTGGGGCTCACCTTCGTCTACGTCACCCACGACCAGGAGGAGGCGCTCACGATGAGCGACCGCCTGGCCGTGTTCAGCCGGGGGAGGATCGAGCAGGTCGGTACGCCCGCCGAGGTCTACGAGAACCCGGCCACGGGGTTCGTCGCGGGGTTCGTCGGGACGTCGAACGTGCTCGAGGGCGAGACGGCCCGGGCGGTGGCCGGCTCGGCCGACGCCTTCACCGTGCGTCCGGAGAAGATCCATCTGGCCGAGCCGGACAGCCCGGTGCGCCAGGACGAGTGCACGGTGACGGGCCACGTCCGCGACGTGGTGTACATCGGGGCACTCACCAAGTACTTCGTGGAGCTGGACACGGGCGGGGAGCTGGTGGTGTTCCAGCAGAACCTCACCACGTCCTCGATGGAGGCGCTCCAGGTCCGGGGCCGGGCCGTGCGCCTGATCTGGAACCGCGAGAACAATCGTCCGGTCGAGGGGGCCGGAGGGGCCGGGCCGTCGGGCGGGAACGCGCCGTCCCACGGTCCCGAGTAAGGAGGGGGAACGAGATGAGGAGAGTGAGGGCGACGCTGGTCCTCGCCGCGGCCGTCATGCTGCTCGCCGCGGCCTGCGGGGGCGGCGAGGAGACCGGCGGCGGTGGCGGCGGTGCCAGCGGCGGCGGGAGCGAGGGGCCGACGCTCGCGAGGTACGACCCGAACGCGCAGGGCGAGGGGGCGCTCAGCCTGATCGCCTGGCCGTACTACACGGAGAAGGGCATCGTGAAGCCCTTCGAGCAGGAGACGGGCTGCCAGGTGACCGTCAAGTACGGCAACACCTCGGACCAGATGGTCAACCTGATGCGCCAGCAGGGCGGCACGCTCTACGACGGCGTGTCGGCCTCGGGGGACGCCACGCTGCGGCTGATCGCCAACGGCGACGTGGCGCCGGTGGACGTCGAGTCGTTCCCCGAGTACGCCAACGTGATGCCCTCGTTGCAGGCACCGGCCCACAACACCGTGGACGGTGTCCACTACGGCGTCCCCTACGAGTGGGGCCCGAACGTCCTGATGTTCAACCCGGACGTGGTGGACCCGGCCCCGAGCAGCTGGGACGTCGTGTTCGAGCCGGACTCGCCGTACGCGGGCAAGGTGACCGCCTACGACAGCCCGATCTACATCGCCGATGCGGCGATGTACCTGAGGGCCCATCAGCCGGACCTGGGCATCACCGACCCGTACGAGTTGACCCAGGACCAGTTCGACGCGGCGGTCGAGCTGCTCAAGCAGCAGTCGAACCTGATCAGCAAGTACTGGGCCCTGTACACGGACGAGATCGACGGCTTCGAGTCCGGTGACATGGTCGCCGGGACGGCCTGGCCTGTGAACCAGAACCTGATCCTGTCCGACGGCAAGGTGTCGGTGGACTCGGTGACGCCGAGCGAGGGGGTCACCGGCTGGGCCGACACGTGGATGATGTCGTCGAACGCGCAGCACCCCGTCTGCATGCTGAAGTGGATGGAGTACACGCTCCGGGACGAGGTCCAGTCGTTCACGGCGGTCGCGTTCGGCGCGACGCCGTCGGTCACCACGGCCTGCTCGCAGCTGCAGTCCGACCTCGCGGACGCGTACGGCAAGGACATCGCCGACGCGATCTACCCCGTGTACCACTGCGGCGAGGACGACTACCTGAAGAGCATCTACCTGTGGAAGACGCCGCTGCCCGACTGCGGTGACGAGCGGGGCCAGACCTGCGTCGACTACTCGACGTGGACGACGGCCTGGACCGAGATCCGGGGGGCCGGCTAGGCCGGCCCGGAGGGACGGAGGGGGTCCGGGCCATCTCGGACCCCCTCCCGACCGCGATGGCGACCGTCACGACCCCGGCCCCGTCGGGCACCGCGCCGCCGAGCCGGATCCGCCGGATCTCCGCGGTGCTGTTCCGTCATCCGCGCGGCAAGCTGGCCCTGATGCTGACGCCGCCGCTCGGGTGGCTGATCGTCGTCTACCTGATCTCGCTCGCGCTGCTGCTGGTCACGTCGTTCTGGCGGCTGAACGTGCTCACGTCGCAGATCGAGCACGTGTGGGGCCTGCAGAACTACCAGACGCTGTACCGCGACGAGGTCTACCGGACGATCACGCTCCGGACCGCCGGGATGGCCGCGGCGGTCACCGTCACGGACCTGATCCTGGCGTTCCCGATCGGCTACTACCTGGCCCGGTTGGCCAGCCGCCGGACGCGCACGATCCTCACGCTGGCGGTCGTGCTTCCCCTGTGGTCCAACTACCTGGTCCGGATGTTCTCGTGGAAGATCATGACGGCCGGGGGCGGACCGCTCGAGTCGTTCATCGGGCTGTTCGGGATCCACAAGAGCCTCGCGTTCAGCAACTGGGCCGTCTGGCTCACGTTCTGCTACCTGTGGCTCCCGTTCGCCATCCTGCCGGTGTACGCGGCCTTCGAGCGTGTCCCGGACTCGCTGCTCGAGGCGTCGAGCGATCTGGGCGGTCGGGGGTGGGTCACCTTCCGCCGCGTCGTGATCCCGCTGGTGCTCCCGGGGATGGCGGCAGCGTCGATCTTCACCTTCTCGCTCACGCTCGGGGACTACATCACGCCCAACACGGTGGGCAAGGCCTACTTCATTGGGAACACGATCGAGCAATACGTCGGCACCGCCAACAACCTGCCGCTGGCCGCGGCGTTCGCGATGGTGCCGGTGGCGATCATGGCGATCTACCTGCTGCTCATGAAGCGGCTCGGCGCCTTCGAGGCGCTCTAGGGGGAGGGATGGAGAGCAGGTCCGCGCGGTTCGCGATCAAGCTGGGAACGGTGCTCACCCTCGTCTTCCTCTACGCGCCGCTGGTGATCCTCGCCCTCTACGCGTTCAACGAGAGCTTCGCCCGGGCCTGGCCGCCCGACCTCTGGACCCTCAAGTGGTTCCGCATCGCGTGGAACGACCCCGACATCCGTCCGGCCATTGCGGGATCGCTCCAGGCAGCCGTGGGGGCCACGCTCGTCGCGCTGGTGCTCGGGTCCCTGGCGGCGTTCGCCGTCCACCGGTTCCGCTTCTTCGGCCGGGAGACCATCTCGTTCGCCCTGGTGCTGCCCATCGCGCTGCCCGGCATCGTCACGGCACTGGCCCTCTCCTCGGCGATCAACATCGGACACGATGCGTTCGGGCTGACGTTCTCGATCTGGACGATCATCATCGGCCACGCGACGTTCTGCATCGTCGTCGTGTTCAACAACGTGATCGCCAGGCTCCGGAGGACGCCGACGTCGCTCGTCGAGGCGTCGATGGACCTGGGCGCCGACGGCTGGCAGACGTTCCGGCTGATCACGCTCCCGTCGCTCCGGACCGCGCTGGTGGCCGGCGCGCTGCTGGCGTTCGGGCTGTCGTTCGACGAGATCGTGGTGACCAACTTCACGGCCGGCGCCAAGCTCACGCTGCCGATCTGGATCTACAACCACATCCGGACGCCCACCGCGCAGCCCATCGTGAACGTCGTGGCGCTGGTGCTGATGCTGATCTCGATCGTCCCCGTGTCCTTCGCCCAGCGCCTGGCCGGCGGCGCGCAGGCGGCGGCCGCGCGCGGGGGGACGTCCGGGGAGGTCGCGCCGATGGAGACGGCCGGACCCGGCTAGAGGTACTGCCCGGGAGGCGTCGGCGGCCCCTGCTGCGGCTCCCGCCCGCCCGATGGCAGACCGCGGCGGCGGATCTCCTCGAACTGCGCGCGGGCGGCGGCCTGCTGCGCGAACAGCGCCGCCTGGATGCCGTGGAACAGGCCCTCGAGCCAGCCCACCAGCTGGGCCTGGGCCACCCGGATCTCGGCCTCGGTGGGGACCCGCTCCATCGGCGGCGCGAGCATCGCGAGCTCCTCCTGGAGGTCGGGCGACAGGACCTCCTTCAGCTCTCCCACCGAGCGGTCGTAGATCTCGCGGAGCCGGATCCGACCGGGCTCGTCCAGCGAGGCCTGCCGGGTCTCCTCGAGCAGCTCGCGGACCATGCTGGCGATCCGCATCAGCTTGGCCGGCTGGGTGATCGACTCCTGATCGCCCGGCCCCGGCTCCTGGTTGCCCTGCGGCGTCCCGCCGGGGACCTCGGGGCGGAGGCGCTGCTCGTCGGGCGCGGAGATGTTCGGGTCCATGCCCACACGTTAGCGCAGCGGTGGGGCGACCGCGGTCGGCCCCGCGGCGAGGCGCTCGAACATCAACGCCTCGGCCAGGGCGGCCCGCTCGAGCTCGTCCAGGGCCACGCTCTCGTTGACCGAGTGCAGGTTGGAGAGCTCGTCGCTGGCCCCGAACATGAGCACGCCGATCCCGGGGAAGATCCGTGCCAGCAGGGGCACCAGCGGGATCGAGCCGCCCGAGCCCATGTCCACGGTGTCCCGGCCCCAGGCCTCGGCCAGCGACCTCCGGGCCGCGTCGTACGCGGGGCCCCCACCGTCGACCGTGAACCCCTGCCCCTCGCCGCC
>JBHGAT010000175.1:0-4578 GCA_041946645.1 Candidatus Velamenicoccus archaeovorus
GACCCGATCACGAGGATCCGCTCGAGGTCGGTCCGCCGCGGCATCAGGCCGCCCCCATCAGCGCGCGGAACTCACCGAACAGCGATCGCGAGTCGTGCGGGCCGGGCGCGGCCTCCGGGTGGTACTGCACCGCGAACGCCGGGACGTCTACGCACCGGAAGCCCTCGAGGGTGCCGTCGTTCAGGTTCCAGTGGGTGAGCTCCACCTCCCCGGAGCCCGTCGTCGCGACGGGAGGGACGGCGGGGCCCTGACCGGAGCGACCCCGGGCCCCGTCGCTCGCCCCAGGAGCGACGTCGAACGAACCCCTGGCGAGCGGCGGCGGGGTCCCGGGCGCGGAGGGCGGGGCCCCGCCCTCCCATGCGCTCGGGTCGACCGCGAAGCCGTGGTTGTGGCTGCTGATCTCGATCGTGCCCGTGCGGAGATCCTTGACCGGCTGGTTGGTGCCTCGGTGGCCGAAGGGGAGCTTGTACGTCCTCCCGCCGAGCGCCAGCGCCAAGAGCTGATGGCCGAGGCAGATACCGAACACCGGCAACGTGCCCAGGAACGCTCGCGCGACCTCGATCCCGTAGGTCGTGGCGGCCGGGTCGCCGGGGCCGTTGGAGAGGAAGACGCCGTCGAAGCCGCCGGCCAGGATGTCGGCGGGTGGGGCCTCGGCCGGGAACACCGTCGTCTCGCAGCCGGCAGCCGCCAGCAGCCTCAGGATGTTCGTCTTGATGCCGAAGTCGTAGGCGGCGACACGGTAGATCCGGCCGTGGTCGCTCGACGCCGGGCCGACCACCGACGCGGCGTCGTAGGGCTCGGGCGTGGTGACGGTGCGGGCGAGGTCGGCGCCCTCCATGGGGGGCGAGGAGCGGACGCGTTCGAGGAGCGAGCCAGGATCCAGGTCCTCCGTGGAGAGGCCGCAGCGCATCGCGCCGTGCTCGCGCAGGCGGAGGGTGAGGCGGCGGGTGTCGATGCCCTCGATGCCCACGACGCCGGCGTTCGCGAGCTCGTCGGCGAGCGTGCGCTCGGCCCGCCAGCCGGAGGCGCGGCGGGACGCCTCGCGCACGGCGAACCCGGCCACGTGGACGCGCCCGGACTCGGGGTCGTCGCCGTTGGTCCCGTAGTTGCCCTGCTGGGGCGCGGTCATCACCACGATCTGGCCGGCGTACGAGGGGTCGGTGAGGACCTCCTGGTAGCCCGACATGGCCGTGTTGAACACGGCCTCGCCGACGGTCTCCCCCGCGGCACCGAACGCCGTGCCCCGGAAGGCGCTGCCGTCCTCCAGCACCAGGAGCGCCGGCGCCCTCATCGCTGGGGCTTGCCGTCGGCCACGATCGCCTCGCCCCGCAGCATCGTGTGGACCACCCGCCCCTTCAGCCGCCGGCCCAGAAACGCGCAGTTGCGGCTGCGCGAGACGAACGGGGCCTCCACCACCCACTCGGCCGCCGGGTCGAACACCACCAGGTTGGCCGGCCGCCCGGGCTCGATCGGCCCGCCGTGCCCGGGCGCGCCGAGGATCCGCGCCGGTGCGGTGGACATGGCCTCGATCGCCCGGATCAGGGGGAGGATCCCCGGCTCCACCAGGTGGGTGAGGATCGCGGCGAGCGCGGTCTCCAGGCCGATCGTGCCGGGCGGCGCCTGGTCGAACTCGGCCTCCTTCTCCTCCACCGCGTGCGGCGCGTGGTCGGTGGCGACCACGTCGATCGTCCCGTCGGCGAGGGCGGCCCGGAGCGCCTCGCGGTCCTCTGCCGAGCGCAGCGGGGGCTTGACCTTGAGGTCGGTGTCGTAGGTGATCAGGTCCTCGTCCGTGAACACGAGGTGGTGCGGCGTGACCTCGGCCGTCACCCGGAGGCCCTGGGCCTTGGCCTGCCGCACCAGCTCCACGGAGCCGGCCGCCGACACGTGCATCAGGTGGAGCCGGCCGCCGGTCAGCTCGGTCAGCGCGAGGTCCCGGTAGACGACGATCTCCTCCGCCTCGGCCGGCTCTCCGGCCAGCCCGAGGGTGGAGGAGTGGACGCCCTCGTGCATCTGGGTGCCCTCGGAGAGCGCCACGTCCTCGCAGTGCTCGGCGATCACCACGTCGAAGGCCCGCGCGTACCGCAGGGCGTTGCGGAGCACCCGCGAGGTCGGGACGCACCGCCCGTCGTCGCTGAACAGGCGGACGCCGATCGCGGCCATCTCGCCGAGCGCGGCCATCTCCTCGCCCCCCAGGCCCTTGGTGATGGCTCCCACCGGGAAGACGTCGCACAGCCCGGCCTTGGCCGCCAGGGTCCGGACCTCCTCGATCACGGCCGGGGTGTCGGCCACCGGGTCGGTGTTGGCCATCGCGGTGATCGCGGTGTAGCCGCCGGCCGCCGCCGCTCGCGAGCCCGTCTCGACGGTCTCCTCGTCCTCACGGCCGGGCTCGCGCAGGTGCGTGTGGACGTCGACCAGCCCCGGGGCCAGGACCAGCCCGGTGCAGTCCAGGACCTCCGCCGCGGGCCCCCCCGCGTCGTCCCCCATCGCCGCGATCCGGCCGTCCTCGACCAGCACGTCGGTCACGCCGTCGCGACCCGACGCCGGGTCGACCACCCGGGCTCCCCGGAGGAGCGTCCGCTCAGGCATCGGCGCTCACCTCCTGGCCCGTCCCGCCCAGCAACAGGTACAGGAGCGACATCCGCACGGCGATCCCGTTGGTGACCTGCTCCTCGATCACGGCCTGGGGCAGGTCGGCCACGTCCGAGTCGATCTCGACGCCGCGGTTCATCGGACCGGGGTGCATGATCAGCGAGCCCTCGGGCAGCATCTCCACCCGCTCGCGGGTGAGCCCGAACAGCCGCGAGTACTCCCGGACGCTCGGGAAGTACTGCTGCCGCTGGCGTTCCCGCTGGACCCGCAGGAGGTAGCAGACGTCGAGCTTGGGGAGCACCCCGTCGACGTCGTACGAGACCTGGACCCCCCACGCCGGCGCGTCGGGCGGGATCAGCGTGGGCGGGCCGACCAGCGTGACCTCGGCCCCCATCTTCACCAGCGCGAACGAGAGCGACCGGGCCACCCGCGAGTGCAGGACGTCGCCGACGATCGCCACGCGGAGCCCCTCGAACCGCCCGAGCCTCTCCCGGATCGTGTACAGGTCCAGGAGCGCCTGGGTGGGGTGCTCGTGCGTCCCGTCCCCGGCGTTCAGGACGCTCCCCCGGATCCACCGCGTGAGCGTGAGCGGCGACCCGCTGGACGAGTGCCGGATCACCACCGCGTCGGCTCCCATCGCCTGGAGCGTGAGCGCCGTGTCCTTGAGGCTCTCGCCCTTGGCCACGCTGGTCCCGCTGGTGGTGAAGTTGATCACGTCGGCCGACAGCCGCTTGGCCGCGAGCTCGAACGAGATCCGCGTGCGCGTGGAGTTCTCGTAGAACAGGTTCACCACGGTGCGTCCCCGGAGCGCCGGGACCTTCTTGATCACGCGGGTCCCCACCTCGCGGAACGACTCCGCCGTGTCGAGGATCCGGACGATGTCCCCGGCGGACACGTCGTTGATCGAGAGCAGGTGCTTGTTCATGCGTCGTCCCCCGTTGCGTCCGGGGCCCCGCGTCCCTCGGGCCGTCCCTCCACGAACACGGCGTCCTCGCCGTCGAGCTCCTTCAGCGCCACCCGGACGTCCTCGCCCTTGCGCGTGGGCACGTTCTTGCCGACGAAGTCGGCCCGGATCGGCAGCTCCCGGTGGCCCCGGTCCACCAGGACCGCGAGCTGGATCGCCGTGGGCCGGCCGAAGTCCACCAGCGCGTCCATCGCGGCCCGGATGGTCCGGCCGGTGAACAGGACGTCGTCCACCAGGACCACGGTCCGGCCGTTGATGTCGAAGCCGATGCGGGTCTCGTGGACCTCGGGAGCCTCGGCCCGCATCCCGATGTCGTCCCGGTAGAACGTGATGTCCAGGACCCCGACGGGGACCGGCTGCCCCTCGATCCGCTCGATCTCGGCGGCCAGGCGGCGGGCCAGGTCGTCGCCGCGGTTGGCGATCCCGACCAGGACGATCCGGTCGGCGCCCTTGTTCCGCTCGAGGATCTCGTGGGCGATGCGGGTGACCGACCGCCGGATCTCGGCCTCGTCCAGCAGCCGCCCGCCGCCCATCACGAAGGAGCGCCCGGCCGCGTGCGCGGCGGGGCGCCCAGGTCGTGCAGCACTCGTGTCGCCTCCCTTCCCGGCCTCGCGGGACCGGACTTAAAGGGGAAGTACCCGCGGCAGGATACGCCCGCCGGCGGGGGCCGGCAACGGTCCGGGGAACCCCGGGGGGGCACGGACGGCCTCGAGGGCCTACACTAGTGGGCACCTGCAGGGAAGGTGGCCGCCGTGAACTTCGGACCTACAGAGATCCTGATCGTGTTGGGGATCGTCGTCCTGCTCTTCGGGGCGAAGAAGCTCCCCGAGCTCGCGAGGTCGCTCGGCCGGTCCTCCTCCGAGTTCAAGAAGGGCATGCAGGAGGGCACCGAGGAGGCCGAGCGGACGTCGCCGCCGGCCAGGGCCCCCGAGCCGACCAAGGCCGAGACCCCCCAGCCCGCACCGCCGGCCGACCCCGACCGGTAGCCGGGCGCGGCCCGCGGCCCGGACGGCTCAGGGCTCGCG
>JBHGAT010000176.1:0-4493 GCA_041946645.1 Candidatus Velamenicoccus archaeovorus
GAGGGCGTCGACGCGCTGATCGTCGCGGCGCGCCTCGGCGACGACTTCGGGCGGACGACGGACCTGGTGAAGGACGGCGGTCGGGTGGCCAGCGCCGTGGGCGGCGACCTCGAGCCGCTCGCGGCCCGCGGCGTCACGGCCGTGGGCGTGTTCGGCCAGGCCGACCCGGGGCCCTTCCGCGAGGTCCTGCGGATGGCCGGCGAGGGCCGGCTCGCCGTGCCCATCACCCGGACGTTCGGGTTCGACGAGCTGCCCGAGGCGCTCGGCCTGGCCGGGAAGCAGCGGATGCGCGGCAAGCTCGCCGTGAGGATCGCGTAGGCCGGGCGCCGAGAGCGCTACCCGGCGCGGGCAGCCGCGGGAGGCCGCTCGACCTGTGCGAAGAAGCTCAGCCCCTGCCACCGGCGTTCGAACTCGCGCACCAGCCGGGGAGGGCCCTCGACGTGGATCTGGCCCTCGCGCATCCCCTCCCGCAGCCGGAGCTCGCCGATGTGCCACTCGGCCAGCGAACGGCTGTCGAGCCGGACCACCAGGTCCTCGGCCCACCCCGGGTTCACCGTGCAGACCTCCCGCTCCTGCGGCTCGAGGACCAGCCAGAACCGGTTCCGCCAGCGGCGGTCCGTGATCTCGAAGCGGATCACCACCCGGCGTTCGGGCAGGTCCTCCTGGTCGATCAGCTTCGAGATGTCCCAGAGCACCGGATAGGGGTCGAGGTGGTCGGTCTCCATGTCGAGCCACCGCGTGCCCCACGTGCCCAGCGCGGCAAGGACCGGTGCGAGCTCCATCCCGATGTCGGTCAGGTGATAGGTGTGACCCCGACCGTTCGGGTTGGGCGAGCGGCGGATCACCCGGTGCCGCTCGAGCTCCCGGAGCCGTTGGCTGAGGAGCGTCCTGGACAGCCCCGGCGCCCCGTCGAGGATCCCTCCGAACGTCGTGGCCCCGGCCAAGAGGTTCCGGATGATGATCGGGGTCCACCGCTGCGCGACCAGCTCCGACGCCCGGGCCATCGGACAGAACTGCCCGTATCCCTTCATCGCCCGATCGTGGCGGGCCCGAGAAGCCTGCGCAAGTCCAGGAACAGGACCGCCAGATCCAGAACGTGGACTTGAGCCGGTCGGAGCCGGGCGGGCATCCTCGGTCCACCGGTTGAGGAAAGGAGTCGACGATGACCGTCTCGACGGATCGGGTGCTCGACCCGACCACGCTGACACGCCTGGCCGAAGGGTTCGCCGGACGGATCATCACGCCCGGCGATGATGGGTACGACGAGGCCCGCCGCGTCTGGAACGCCTCGATCGACAAGCGCCCCGCGGCGATCGTCCGGCCGACGGGCGTGGCGGACGTGATGGCCGCGCTCCGCTTCGCCCGCGAGCACGACCTGGTGGTGGCCGTCCGGGGCGGCGGTCACAGCGTGGCCGGGCACTCGACGTGCGACGGCGGCATCGTGATCGACCTCGGGGCGATGAAGGGGATCCGGGTGGACCCGCGGGGCCGCCGGGCCCGCGTCCAGCCCGGCGTGGTGTGGTCCGAGCTCGACCGCGAGACCCAGACGTTCGGGCTGGCCACCACCGGCGGCCTGGTGGGCTCGACGGGGGTGGCCGGGTTCACGCTCGGCGGCGGGCTGGGGTGGCTGCAGCGACGCTACGGCCTGGCCTGCGACAACCTGGTCTCGGCCGACGTCGTGCTGGCCGATGGCTCGATGGTCCGAGCCTCGGCCGACGAGGATCCCGACCTGCTGTGGGCGCTGCGGGGAGGGGGCGGGAACTTCGGCATCGTCACCTCGTTCGAGCTCGAGCTGCACCCGGTCGGACCGCAGGTCCTGGGGGGGATGCTGCTCTTCCCGGCCGAGCGCGCTCCGGACCTGATCGCGGCCTACCGCGACCTCCGCGACGATACCCCCGACGAGCTGATGCTGGGTCTGGTGCTCCGGCTCGCGCCGCCCGCGCCGTTCCTGCCGGAGGAGGTCCACGGGCGACCGGTCGTGGGGATCGCGGCGATCCACTGCGGCGCGCTCGAGGACGGCGAACGGGCGATCCGCCCGATCCGCTCGGTGGCCGAGCCGATCGTGGACCTCGTCGAGCCCCGACCGTACGTGCAGATGCAGACGATGCAGGACCCGAGCTGGGGACCGGGGTTCCGCAACTACTGGAAGGCCGAGTTCCTGAGCGGCCTCCCGGATGCCGCGACCGACGTCCTGCTGGAGCATCTGCACTCGATCACGTCGCCGCTGTCCGACTTCAAGTTCGCCTACCTGGGGGGAGCCGTGGGCCGGGCCACCGAGGAGGCCACCGCGTTCGGCCATCGCGACGCGTTCACGATCCTGAACGTGAACGCTCGCTGGACCGACCCGGGCGAGGACGAGCGCCACGTCGCCTGGACCCGCTCGCTGTGGCGGGCGATGCAGCCGTTCTCGGCCGGCGGCACCTACACCAACTTCACCAGCGAGGACGACGCAGACCGCGTGGTCGGATCGTTCGGTCCGAGCAAGTACGCGCGGCTGGCCGAGCTCAAGCGCCGGTACGACCCCACCAACCTGTTCCGGCTGAACCAGAACATCGTGCCCGCGGGCGGCCCCACCACAGATGGAGGAGCCACATGATCCTCGTCACCGGAGCGACCGGCAACGTCGGCTCGGGCGCCGTCCGGGGGCTGGTCCGGGCGGGTCGGTCCGTCCGCGCGTTCGTCCGTGATCCGGGCAAGGCGCGGGCGATGCTCGACGGAGAGGTGGAGCTCGCGGTGGGCGAGCTCGGCGACGAGACCTGCGTCCGCGGCGCCCTGGCTGGCGTCGACGCCCTGCTCGTCTGCCACCTCATCGGTCGCGAGCCCCGGTCCTTCGGCGCCTTCGCCCGAGCGCATCGGAGCGCGTTCGCCGGGCAGGGGCCGGGTGCCTAGTGCTCGTGCTCGCCCTCGCCGTGCGGCTGCGCCCGCACGGCCGCGAGCACCCCGTGCGCCCAGACCTGGAACCCGAGCGCCGCCTCGACGTACTCGCGCGCCTCGGGGACGGAGCCGACCGCCTTGGGCTCGAGCGCGATCACGTGGTCGAGCCGGGTCTTGACCTCGCGGCCGAGCAGGTCGCCGAGCAGGCCGGTCAGCTCCTCCGGCGAGCCGGTCTCGATCGCCCGTTCGGCGACGGGGATCACCGGCCCGACGTCCAGCCCGGCCGGCTTCAGCCCGGTGTAGGGCGCGCCCTCGCCCCGGCGGTGGACCCGGACGACCGTCTCGAAGAAGTAGAGCTCGGCGACCTCCTTCGCCTGGGGGGCCCGGCGGGCCTCCATCGCTCGGGCGAACGCCGCACGGATCTCGTCCTCGCCCTCGGCCTTGACGAAGGGGAGCACCAGGTCCACGTCCCCGGCGTCCAGGGCTCGCATCGCCGCCTTCACGACCGGCCCATCCATCGAATCGCAGTGCGGGGGCATCGCGCCACCTCCTCACGTCTCGGTCCCCACCTCGAGGCCAGGCAACCGCGATGGGGGCCACCGCGCCAGTGGCGAGTGGCCCCCGAGGTACGGGTCGCGGGCGCCGGTGTCAGAACGTGGGCTGGACGATCCGGATCTGGTTCCCGAAGGGGTCGCGCAGCGCGCAGTCGATCCCGTAGTCGCGCTCCATGGGCTCCTGGATGAACTCCACGCCCTTGGCCTCGAGCTCTCGTAGGTCTTGCGGCAGTCGTCGGTGTTGAGGCCGACCCATCCGGCCGCGCCCTTGGTGATCAGCTCGCGGAGCTGCTCCCCGGTGGCCTCGTCCATCGACGGTGGGGCCGGGCGCTCCAGCAGGATCGCGTGCTCCGGGTGGCCCGGAGCGCAGACCGTCAGCCACCGCATGAAGCCGAGGTCCTGGGACATCGCGAAGCAGGTGGGGGCGGTGATGGGGTGACCGCGGGCCCGGTACGCGCTCGGCGACTGGCCGACGATCTCCCGGAAGGTCCGGCTGAAGGTGCCGAGGCTCGTGAACCCCACCTCCATGCAGATGTCGGTGATGCGCCGGTCGCTCTCCCACAGCAGGAACATCGCCCGCTCGATCCGCCGCCGCTGCAGGTAGCGATGGGGCGTCTCGCCGAAGGTGGCCCGGAAGCTCCGGATGAAGTGGGCCTCGGACTGGTGGACCATCCGGGCCAGGCTCGGGACGTCCAGGGGCTGCGCGTACGTGCGATCCATCGCGTCGCGGGCCCGCAGCAGCCGCCGGTTGAGCTCTTCCACCGCACGACCCATGGCGTCCATGACACCACGGGATGGCCGGGGGCGGGATCAGCCGCCCGCGGGGGGCTCCAGGCGGGCGGCACGGAGCGACAGGTAGCGCCGCTCCGGCAGGCTCGCCGTCATCCGGGCGGCCCGCCGGTAGGCCTCGCGCGCGGCGTCGGGGTCGCCGGCCAGCTCGAGGAGGTGCGCCCGGACCGCCTGCAGCCGGTGGGTCCGGCCCATCCGCTCGTCCTCCTCGAGTGTGCCGAGCACGGCCAGGCCGGCCCGCGGCCCGTGCACCATGGCCACCGCGACCGCTCGGTT
>JBHGAT010000177.1:0-4478 GCA_041946645.1 Candidatus Velamenicoccus archaeovorus
GAGAGCGGCTGCCCGTTCTCCAGGCCGTACCGGAGGGCGATCACGTGGCGCTCGCGCTCGTCGAGCACGCGCTCGACGGCGTCGCCGATCTCCTCGCGGACCAGCTGGTCCTCGACCTCGTTGAACGCGGCGTCCGAGTCGACCTCCTCGATCAGGTCGCCGAGCTCGGTGTCCTCGCCCACGGGGGACTGCAGGGACAGCGGCTCGCGCCGGCCCATCTCGGACAGGTCGTCGATCTCCTCGACGGTGGTGTCGAGGGCCTTGGCCAGCTCCTCGCGCGAGGGCTCGCGCCCCATGGTCTGGGCGAACTGGAACCGCGTCCGGTTGAGCTTGCGCAGCCGGTCGTGGATGTGCACCGGCAGACGGATCGAGCGCGACCGGTCGGCGATGGCCCTGGTGATGCCCTGGCGGATCCACCACGTGGCGTAGGTGGAGAACTTGAAGCCACGGCGCCAGTCGAACAGCTCGACGGCACGCATCAGGCCGATGTTCCCCTCCTGGATCAGGTCCAGCAGCGGCAGGCCCTGACCCTGGTACTTGCGGGCCACCGAGACCACCAGCCGGAGGTTGGCCATGATGAACCGCTGACGCGCGGCTTCGGCCTTCTTGACCGCTTGGCGCGCCTTCATGATGGACTTCTCCGAGCGCAGGCGGCCGGAGCGGAGCTTCTCCTCCGCTTCCTTGCCGTGCTCGATGATGATGGCGAGCTCGACCTCCTCCTCCTTGGTCAGGAGCGGTTCGCGCGCCGCGGCCTCCAGGTACAGCCGGAGATCGTCGGCGTCGTCGGTGCCGAGCGGACGGGCGGGTTCTGGCATCTGCTCCTTCACTCTCCCCTCGAAGCCCGAGGCGAGGGCGTGCGTACCCCCTCTGCAGGTCTTCGGGACCTTACAACGTACGTTGGACCGGGGGCGCACGAAAACATGGCCGCCGGTGGCCTCTGACTGGCGATGGTACCGGCACGGCCTCCGCTTGTAAAGCGATCCATCTGTGGCAACGCTATGAAGGTCCCGCGTATGCCGCCTATTTCGGCACCGAACGACCCTTCGGCCCTCCCATCCGTTCGCCACGGCCCAGCGCGGGGTTCGGCGCGGTTCGGCCCGGTCCGGCCCGGTCCGGCGGCAGCGGGACCTGGATGGGGCAGGGAAGCGGCGTTCGAAACGACGTTCGAGCCGGGGGGCGGGTCAGGCCACCCGGACCGAGGCCACCGGGGCCAGGTGGGGCGCCACCACCGACCACGTGGCGCCGCCGTCCACGGAGCCGAAGACCTCCCCCGACGTGGCACCGAAGTACAGCCCGATGGGGTCGCGCCCGTCCTGGCCGAAGGCCTGCCGGAGCACGGTCAGGTACGCGTCGCCCTGCGGGAGCCCGTCGGCCCTGGCCGTCCATGAGGCGCCGGCGTCGCGGGTCTCGTAGACGCGGACCCGCCCGTCGGGGGTCACCCGGTCCCGATCGGCCGCGAGCGGGATCACCCACGCGCGATCCGGGTCGCGCGGGTCGATCGCCATCGGGAAGCCGAAGTCCGAGGGCAGCCCCGCCGCGATGTCGATCCACGACTCCCCGGCGTCGTCCGACCGGTAGACGCCGCCGTGGAACTGCAGGAAGAGGCGTTCGGGGCGGAGCGGCGCTCGGTGCATGTTGTGGACACAGAGGTCGGTCGAGGTGCCGCGAGCCTCTTCCGGGAGGTACGGAGCGACCAGTCCCGCGTTGGACCGGCGCCAGGTGTCGCCACCGTCCTCGGTGAGCCACACGCCGGCGGCCGAGATGCCGATGACCAGACGCGAGGGGTCGCCGGGCCAGGGGCAGATCGAGTGCAGGGCCAGGCCGCCCGCGCCCGGCTGCCACGACGCCCGGTCGGGTTGGTCCCACATCCCGCGGTTCAGCGACCAGGTGAGCCCCCCGTCCTCGCTCGAGAACAGCGCCGCCGGCGCCACCCCGGCCCACAGCTGGCCGTCGGCCTCGCCGGGCTGGATCACCCAGATCCGCTCCATCGCCGTGCCCGCGTCCTCGGGGAACCGCGGCCCGTCGGCCTGCTCCCACTCGCCCGTGGGATCGTCCGCGACGAACAGCCTGGGGCCGAACTGCCCGTGGGTCACCGACGCGAAGTACCGTCCCGTGCGCGGGTCGCGCATCGCGTACTCGACGGTCGTCCCCGCGAACGCCCGCGCGGCCACGTCGAGCTGCCCGCCCCGCCGCCCCCGCAGCACGAACAGCCCCTTGCGCGTGCCCACCAGCAGCTCCAGGTCATCCGAGCCACCCGAGATGGCGGGGAGGACGTGGACCCGATCCGTCTCCCCCACCGGGGTCTCCCCCGTCGCCCTCTCCCCGTTCACGAACACCCCCACGTGCTGCCTGATCTGCCCCCGCTCGTCCAGGACCCACCCCTCGAGACGCGGATGCAGCCGCTCGAGCGAGCGGAGCACGGCGGCCACGGTGGTCCCGCCCGCCGCCACCTCGCGTCGTCCCCCGGCGAGCTCGCGGAGCGGGGGACGGAGGCTGACGACG
This sequence comes from Candidatus Velamenicoccus archaeovorus, assembly GCA_041946645.1. Classification (GTDB taxonomy): domain Bacteria; phylum Actinomycetota; class UBA4738; order UBA4738; family HRBIN12; genus DASQQQ01. Next base: position 2,503 of record JBHGAT010000177.1, read on the forward strand.
GCCATACCGGCGCAGTCTAGCCGGGTCCCGGGGACGGGGAGGCCACCGCGGGCTCCCGTGCGCCGCGGATCGCCCGTCCGGGGCTAGCCGGTGATGACCGCGGTGACCTCGATCTCCACGAGGATGTCGGGATCGATGAACCGGAGGCCGCCCACGGTGGTGTTGGCCGGGCGCACGTCCGCGAACACCTCGCCGTGCGCTCGGGCCGCCTCCTCCCACCGGGTCTCGTCCGCGAGCAGGATCCGCGTGCGGACGACGTCCTCGAACGAGCCGCCCAGCTCGCGGAGGGCCTCGCCGATCGTGCGCAGCGCCGCCCGTGTTTGCGCCTCCACGTCGCCGGGATGGAGGATCCGGCCCTGCTCGTCCGCGGGTGCCGTACCGGCGACCTCGATGACGTCGCCCGCTCGAACCGCGCGCGCGTACCCCATGACGGCCGCCCACGGGCGGTTGGCCTCGACCCGTCTCCTCGTCCCTCCGCTCATGTCCTCGCTCCTTCCGTCCTGGCCGCGGGGGTCGCCCGGCCGACCGCCCAAGCGCGGATCCGGGCCACGTCCTCGGCCCGGGTCCTGGACAGCGGGGTCGTGGCGGCGATCTCGTCGGCCACCGCCTCGGTCGTGAGCTCGGTCCCGTCCGCGTAGGCCCGGTACAGCGCCCCCACGACCGCCGCCTCGAGCTCGGCGCCGGAGAACCCCTCGGTGCCCGCCGCCAGGCGCTGGAGGTCGAAGGCCGCCGGATCGCGCGCACGACGGCGGAGCTGGATGCGCAGGATCTCCTCCCGCTCCCGCTCGCCGGGCAGGTCCACGAAGAAGATCTGATCGAACCGGCCCCGGCGCAGGAACTCGGCGGGGAGCGCTCCGGGGTCGTTGCACGTGGCCGCGAGGAACGCGCCGGCCGGGCGCTCCTGCATCCACCGCAGGAACGTCCCCAGCAGCCGCTGCGAGACACCGCCGTCGCCGGCCGAGGCCGAGGTGGCGAACCCCTTCTCGATCTCGTCCACCCAGAGCACCACCGGCGACATGGCCTCGACCGTGGCCAGCGCGCTCCCCAGACGTGCCTCTGACTCGCCGACGAAGGACCCGAAGAGCCGGCCCGGGTCCAGCAGCACCAGCGGCAGCCGCCACGACCTGGCGAGCGCCTTGGCCACCAGCGACTTGCCGCAGCCCGGCACGCCCGTGAGCAGCACGCCCTTCGGCGGGTCGAGCCCGAACCCGCGCGCCGCCGGCTCGAACGCGCGGCCCCGGATCCGCAACCACTCCTTCAGCGCCTGCATCCCGCCGACGTCCGCCAGGTCGCCGGCCTCGGTGGGGATCAGCTCGAGCACGCCGTCGGCCTCGAGCAGCTCGGCCCTGGCCCCGCGCACGTACGTCACGTCGCTCTCGTCCAGGCGCCCGTCGCGGAACGCGGCCTGCAGGACCAGGTGCTCGGCCTCGGGCACCGTGAGACCGAGGACCGCCTCGACGAGCCGATCGATCCCCGCGGCGTCGAGGGACACCGGGAGGTTCCGGGCGGCCAGGTCGTCGAGGGTCCGGCGGACCATCGTCGAGAGCTCCTCGCGGCCGGGCGGTTCGAGCGTCCAGGGCAGGGCCAGGCCCTCCAGCTCGGGCGGGACGCGGGAGCGCGGGCCCGTGAGGACGAGCGTCTGCCCCGTCCGCCCCCGCTGCGCGATCTCCTTGATCCGGCGCACCACGACCGGGTCGCCGAACGCCACGTGGACGTCGGCCAGGACGAACACCCCAGGGTCGGTCAGGGAGGCGATGAAGTCGAGCGCCTTGCGGGGATCCGTCGTGGCCATCTGGGGGTCCTGGAGGTCGCGGGCCAGCCCCCGGGTCACCGTCCACGTCCACACGGGGATGCCCGCGGCGTCGGCGGCCCGCCGGAGGATCTGCAGGAACCGCTGCTCGTCCTGCATCTCGGCGACGATCAGGGTGTGCCGGGACGCCAGCAGCAGGCGCAGGTCGCCGGTGGTGTCCACGCCC
>JBHGAT010000178.1:0-4470 GCA_041946645.1 Candidatus Velamenicoccus archaeovorus
TGTGGATCCTCCAGACGCGTGTGGGCAAGCGCACGGCGTTCGCGGAGTGGGTGATGGCCTACGACATGCTCGAGGAGGGCCTGATCGACGCCGACACCGCGCTCCTGCGGGTCGACGCCAACCGGCTGGAGGAGCTGTTCAAGCGGGTCATCTCGAGCAGCGCGGAGGCCGAGGCCATCGCGCACGGCCTGAACGCCTCGCCGGGCGCGGCCACCGGCAAGGTCGTGTTCAGCGCGGACGAGGCCCAGCGGTGGGCCGAGCGCGGGGAGAAGGTCATCCTGGTGCGCCGCGAGACCACGCCCGACGACTACCACGGCATGGTGGCCTCGCAGGGCATCCTGACCAGCGCCGGCGGGACCAACTCGCACGCGGCCGTCGTGGCGCGCGGCGAGGGCATCCCGGCCGTCTGCGGCGCCGACCAGATCAAGATCGACCTGTCCTCGCGGGCGTTCTCGGCCAACGGGACGATCGTGAAGGAGGGCGAGGTCGTCACGATCGACGGGTTCACCGGCAACGTGTTCGTGGGGGAGCTGCCCCTGGAGGAGTCGGTGCTCGAGCGAGCCCGGTCCGGCGACCGGCGGGCCCGCGAGGAGAAGATCTGGAAGGCCTTCGAGCGGCTGATGCGCCACGCGGACGAGCGCCGGCGGCTCCGCGTCCGCGCCAACGCCGACACCCCCGATCAGTCGCAGAACGCCCGCGACCGCGGCGCCGAGGGGATCGGCCTGTGCCGGACCGAGCACATGTTCCTGGGCTCGGAGCGTGTGGCCGCGGTCCAGCAGATGATCTTCGCGGAGAGCGAGCGCGAGGAGCGGGCGGCGTACGACAAGCTCCAGCCGCTCCAGCGCGAGGACTTCGTGGGGATCTTCCGAGCGATGGACGGGCTGCCGGTCACGGTCCGGCTGCTCGACCCGCCGTTGCACGAGTTCCTGCCCGACCTCACCACGCTCTCGGTCGAGGTCGCGCTGGCCGAGGCCAGGGGTGAGACCGGGCCGCAGCTCGACGAGCGGAAGCGAACGCTCCGCAAGGTCCGCGAGCTACGCGAGGCCAACCCGATGCTCGGCCTGCGCGGTGTCCGCCTGGGGATCGTCAAGCCGGGGCTGTACGCGATGCAGGTCCGGGCCATCGTCGAGGCCGCCTGCCGGGTGAAGCAGGAGGGCGGCGACCCCAAGGTCGAGATCATGATCCCGCTGGTGGCCACCCGGCCCGAGCTCGAGCAGATGCGCCAGGAGCTCGAGCCCGTGGCCCGGGAGGTCCAGGAGCGGGAGGGGGTCCAGCTCGGGCACCTGGAGTGGGGGACCATGATCGAGGTGCCGCGGGCCGCGGTGACGGCGGGCGAGATCGCCGAGGTGGCCGACTTCTTCTCGTTCGGGACGAACGACCTCACGCAGATGGGGTTCGGGTTCTCCCGCGACGACATCGGCAAGTTCGTCGGGATGTACGAGGAGCGCAAGCTGGTGCCGGCCAACCCGTTCGTGACGATCGACCGGACCGGCGTCGGGCGGCTGATGCGCCTGGCGGTCGACGAGGGCAAGGCCGCGAACCCGGAGCTGCACCTCGGCATCTGCGGCGAGCACGGTGGTGATCCGGCTTCCGTCGCCTTCTGTCACGAGGTCGGTCTGGATTACGTCTCGTGCTCGCCGTTCCGGGTGGAGACGGCCCGGCTGGCCGCGGGCCAGGCCGCCGTGGGAGAGGCGGAGTCGGCCTCGAAGTAGCCCATGGAGTGACCCAGGTCACGGAACCCCGATGGGGGCGAGCCTACGCTCGCCCTCCTCCCGCATCTCCCCCCGGACCGAAGGAGGTGGATCGTGGGCTCCCTCGAGGGCTCCTGCTCGCGCCGCGCTCGGCGGCGGATCCTCCTCCCCCTCGCGGTCGTGGCCGTGGCCGTCGTTCCGCTGCTGGCGGGCTGGCACTGGGCCAAGCTCGGCTGGAAGGACAAGCACTACAACTACCCCTCCAAGCCGAGCGGCTACACGCAGATCGTCAACCGGTTCGGCCAGCCCTGCAACGCCAACGCGTCGGCCATCTCGGCCAGCTGGCGGGCCGCGGACAACGGCGTCACCTACACGTTCCGGTTCCACAAGAAGCTCGGCGGCTACCCCACCGAGATGGTCTCCAACAAGGGCGGGCTATCCACCAACCTGGACAACGACGTCTACGGACACCTGCGCAACAACCATCTCGACCCGTACATCAAGCACGGGATCTACGGCTACCTGTGCCGGACGATCAAGGGCAGCACCAAGTACAGCACCCACGCCTGGGGCATCGCCGTCGACGTGTCCTCCGCCGAGGAGTGGGAGGGCAAGTGCTACAGCACCACCAACAAGTACATCGCCGGCGTCTGGAAGAACCACGGATGGCACTGGGGGTTGGACTTCTGCGACCCCATGCACTTCCAGTACGCCGAAGGGTATTAGGCTCCAGCATCGAAGGGAGGGGTCGAGATGAAGCGCGGAGTGGTGATCTCCTTCGCCATCGCCGTGGCCGCGGTGGCCGGCCTGTCGAGCGTGGCGATCGCCGGGCGGGCGCCGGCGGAGCCTCAGCGGCCGGCCGTAGCGCCGGACGTGCCGCTGGACACGGGGCCGGGGGAGCTGCTGGTCGTGGTCACCGGCGGCGTCTACCCGACCCGGGCCGATGCCGAGGACGCCGCGGCGCAGATGGCGCTCGGCGACCTGCAGGGGTATTACGTGGTGCCCGTGGCCCAGTTCCAGGGGTTCAAGCAGCAGGTGGGGGAGCCGGGTGACTTCGCCCTGGTGTCGGCGTTCCGGACGGACCAGGGGGCACGCGAGTTCGCCGATCTCGTGACCTCGTTCGGCTACCCCGCGACGATCCTGCCGGAGCGCGTGCGCAGCCTGGGCGGCGAGTACGCGGGGCTGGGGCAGGAGGCGGCCCCGGACGGCTCGGGACCGCTGCTGGGACCGATCCCCGAGTCCCTGCCGTGAACCGGCCGGTGATCGCGCTCGTGGCCGCGGTGCTCGCCGCGGCCACGGCGTGCACCGGTGGGGGCCGGGACCACCCGGAGCCCCGTGAGCCGGTGCGCTGCCAGGTCGACTACTTCTCGGTGCCCCCGGGCTTCCACCCGGTCCGGACGTTCGAGGAACGGTACCCGGACCACGTCGGCACGCGGCTGTCGCTCCGTGACGGCGACGGGCGCGAGCTGCACGTCTTCTCGGGGATCCCCGGCGAGTTCGGCGAGGGCCTGCCGAGCGGCGGCACGGTGGAGGTCACCGGGTCCGGTCCCGCGACCCTGCTCGGTCGGAAGGACGTCTGGGTGCTCTGGTGGGAGGTCGAGGGCCCGTGCAGCCCGCGTGCCGTGCTGGGCAACGGCCTGTCCCGGGAGCGGTACCTCCAGACGCTGGCCGACGCCGGGCTCGTCCAGGCCTGACGGCCGCGGGACCGGTCCGTCGGCCGGCGAACCCAGCGCCCGGGGCGTGGGTGGCGGTTGCTAGATTCTCGGGGTGGGCGTCCTGCGCCGCCACCTCGTCCTGTCCGTCCTGGCCATCCTGCTGGCGGCGGTCGTCGGGACCGTGCTGACGACCGGTGTGGCGGTGTGGCGGGCCGCTCACCAGGACGACGCCAGCCGGGTGCCGAGCGCGGACGTGATCGTGGTGCTGGGCGCCGCGCAGTACGACGGCCGACCCTCGCCCGTGTTCACCGGGCGCCTCGAGCACGCCCGGCTGCTGTTCGAGCAGCAGCGGGCGCCCCTGGTGATGGTCCTGGGCGCCGGCCGGCCGGGCGATGCATCGACCGAGGCCGAGGCCGGGCGGGACTTCCTGGTCGCCGCGGGCGTGCCGCCGGACGCCGTGGTGGCCGAGCCCGTCGGACACACCACGCTCGAGAGCCTCCGGGGCGCCGCCGTCTACATGCGCGCGCACGGCCTGCGCTCAGCGTTCCTGGTCTCCGACCCGTGGCACAACCTCCGCGTCGAGCGGATGGCCTCCGACCTCGGGATCGTCGGGTACGCCTCGGCCACGTGGCACTCGGCCGCCCGGAGCGAGGAGACCCGGTTCGAGGGCTACCTGCGCGAGACGTTCGCGTACCTGTACTACCGGCTGCTCGGTCGCTGAGGGGCTCGGCCCCCCGGGACCTCAGGTGACGGTGATCGTTCCGGTCATGCCCTGGGCCCGATGGAACCGGCAGATCAGCGTGTAGGTCCCCGGCTGCAGGTCGATCGTCACCTCCTGCGACTGCCCGCCCTGGAGCGTCGCGTCCACGTCCGAGCCCTCGATCGTGAACGTGTGGGTCGTGCTCGGCGTGGTGTTGTCGACCGTGATCGTCGAGCCCGCCTTCACGCTCAGCGTCGCGGGATCGAAGCTGAAGTTGGCCTGGTCCACCGTGGTCGAGGAGCCACCGCCGCCGGCGGCCGTGGGTGACGCGGCGCCACCCCCGGCGGCGGACGCGTGCGTGCTCGAGCCCCCGTCCGAGCCGCTCGAGCAGGCGGCCAGGGCCAGGGTCAGGGCGGCGGCGGCG